>CASELS010000030.1 GCA_949288855.1 uncultured Collinsella sp.
GGCGGACGAACTGGGCAAAAACGGCAACTACCTGAACTCCGTGTTTTCCGCCCGGGAGGGAATCGGAATCGGTCAGGTGATCCGCAACCGCCGGATCGAACATGCGAAAGTGCTGCTGGAGACCACCAACTGGCGGATCCAGGAGGTCAGTGAGCAGTGCGGTTTCACCCGCCAGAACTACTTTACGCAGGCGTTTCGCCGCAACACCGGCGTGACGCCGCTGGAATACCGCCGCCGCACCGGCGCCCGCTCCGCGGAGGGTCCGCGCGGCTCGCGCGTGAGCAAGCACGCACAGGGCGGCAAGCGCGGAGCCGACACCGCCGGCCGCAACCGTGCCGGGCAAGGCCGCGAGGCCAACCGCGGCGGGCACCGGGGCTAAACAAACCCAGACACCGTCAAACTCAATCAAAATCGGTGCGGAATTGCCATGCAGAACAAGCTCAAGCCGGTTATGGGCATGAAATAGCCAATGGGGCGATAGCCAACAGAAAAGTGGCAGCAAAAAGGGCAGGAAAACAGCCTGCCCTCTTTCCAGTTGGTCACCGCAAATGAGATTTGATGCCCATAACCGACTTGAGCTTCTCCGTATTGTTGTTCTTGCAGCCTATCTACAGGCAACGCTCGGCAATCACGCGCTTGAGCTCGGCGATGCCCGTGCCGTCTTCCGCCGACGTGACGATGATGTCCTCTGCGGGTACGTTGAGCTGCTTGCGGATGGCGGCCGCCTGTTGCGCCCGCTTGGGGCGGCTGAGCTTGTCCGCCTTGGTGAGGCACACGATGAAGCTGAACTCGTTCTCCTGCAGGTACTCAATCATCTGGTGGTCGAGCGCGCTCGGGTCGTGGCGGATATCCACTAGCGAGACCACCAGGTTGAAGCTGCGATCGCTTTCAAAGAAGTCGCCGATGAGGCGCGCCCAACGCTCGCGCTCCGTCTTGGAGCGACGCGCAAAGCCGTAGCCGGGCAGGTCGATAAAGTGCACGCCATCCGCCTCAAAGAAGTTGATGTTGGCGGTCTTGCCCGGCGTGCTCGAGACCTTGACCAGCCCCTTGCGCCCGAAGAGTTTGTTCATGATCGAGGACTTGCCCACGTTCGAGCGGCCCACGAAGCTGACCTCGGGGGCAGTGGACTCGGGAATCTGCGAGACAGCGCCGTAGCTCGCTACAAAGTGCGCAAGCTGATAGTTGATGGAATCTGCCATGGTTTTCTACCCTTCGCGCGTAAGGCCGAGCTTTGCCGCAACACGGCGGACGATGGCCAAGGTGAGCGAACTCGCGGTGCGGGCGTACTCGTCGAGGTCGAACTCGCGCTCGCAAAGGGCGTCATACGCCTCGTCGCAGTTGTCGCTGATAGCGCGGAGCACGAGGCAATCGACCCCGTTTTTGGCGGCGATGTGCGCCACGGCAGCGCCCTCCATCTCCACACAATCAGCCTGCGTCGCCGCGATGACCTCGGCGCGCATCTCGGCTCCCGTGCAGAAGCGGTCGCCGGTGGCGATGGTGCCCCGCAGATAGCGGCGCGGGTCGGCAGTCTCGCCCTCACGACGGAAGCGCGCAAAGGGAGAGTCGCCCGCCGCCTCCACCGCAGCATCAAGAGCCTCGCCCGTAAGGTCCGCCGAGACAAAGCCCCACGCCTTGAGGGTCTCCTCCGCAACGTCCACCAAGTAGTCGGTCGAGGTAAATTCCTCAAGCCCCGGCGTGGACTCGGCAATGAGCGCCGTATCGGTGTCGAGATAGCGCAGGCGCTCCCCCACCACGATGTCGCCGATGTGGAGCGCTGGGTTAAGCCCGCCGGCGATTCCGGAGAAGATTACGGCGTTGGCGCCGTAGACGCTGATGAGGTGCTGTGTTGCCGCGGCCACGTTCACGGTACCCATGCCCGCCGTGGTGGCAACGAGGTTGAACCCGTGGTAGGCGCCGCCCACGATCTTGAGACCGGCCTCCTCGGTGACCGTGCCGTTGTCGACCTCGGTATAGATCTGGCGCACCTCTTTTTCGAGCGCGCCGATGATGGCGATGGTTGGCGTCATGGCTCTCCTATCGATTGGCTTTTCGCCCCTGACGATACCAAAACCGTGCGCGCCGCGCCGCAGTCCCACGGAAGTTCCAGCTCGGGGGTCAAGATAGTCTGTCACCCCTGGCGCGCCGAACGCATGCCGCGCATCACCGCCGCGCGCAGCTCGGGTATGCGCGCCTTGTCCATCTCGGGCACGCCGGCAAGCGGATAGGCAAGCCCCAGCTTCTCGTACTTCACCACGCCGAGCGTATGGTAGGGCAGCATCTCGAGGCCCACGACGTTTTGCCACGGCGCGATAAGACGCCCCAAGGCCTCGCATTCCTCTGGTGTGTCGGTATACTCGGGGACGATCACATGGCGGATGACCACCGGGATCTTACGGCGTGCAAGCTCGTCGCCAAATGCCAGGATGCGCGCCGGGTCGCGCCCGGTGAGCGCACGATGGCCAGCCGGATCGGCGTGCTTGATGTCGAGCAGCACCAGGTCACAGGCGTCAAGCACGCGCTCTGCGCGCTCGGGGTGCGCCGGATCGAAGGCGTACCCGCAGCTGTCGAGGCAAGTATGAACGCGCCCCTCGGGACGAGCATGCATCGAGGCAAACAAATCTGCCAGAAACTCCGGCTGCAAGAGCGGCTCGCCGCCCGAAACGGTAATACCGCCGTTCTTATAGAACTGGCGGTTGCTCTCGAACTCCTCCACCAGCTGCTCGACCGTAACCTCGGTGCCTGCCGAGGCGCCCGCATCCCAAGTGTCGGGGTTGTGGCAGTACAGACAGCGCAAGGGGCAACCCTGCATAAAGACCACAAAGCGAATGCCCGGCCCGTCGACCGTGCCCATGGTCTCCACCGAATGGATGCGCCCACGGGCATACCGCGTCTCGCGCGCGCCGCCGCGCGACTCGAGCTCAATCTGCGCCATCGCTGCCTCCCTCTGCGCCGCCCCATACGCAGGCACATCCTCGTTCCCTTGGGTATCAGTGTAGTGGATGGCACGCTCGGCAACAGGCGGCAACGGCACCGGTTTGTGTCCCGCTGATTTCAGTCTCGTGTCGGTACGCTTGCGTCTTTGTGGCAGCGCCGTTGCCCAGCGATTTCCACTTGAAGCGCAACACAGTCGAAAAGAGCCAGACACAAACGCTTCCTACGATGAGGCCATCCCGCCAACACCCTAGGAAAGGGGACATCATGGTGACCAAGACTTCTGTACGCTCTGGAATCGCCCGCTTCAACCGTCGACGCGCCACGCGTAGCTCCGACACCTTAGCGCCGCTGGCATCGTCTACCACAGCTGCCCCCAGCTTATGGCAGATGCTCGAGGCTCTCAAGAGCCCCCGATACCGCTGGGTCGACCTCACCCACACCCTTTCTCCCAAAACGCCCCATTGGTACGGATTTGAGCCCTTCCACGCCAAATTGCTTTTCGACTATCTTCCCGACACGCCTGCTGACATGCTTGCGCCCATGCGTTGCTATGAATACTCCGTTGCTTCGCAATACGGAACGCACGTCGACGCACCTCGCCATTTTTGGGCCGACGGGCGTGCGCTTGACGCCATTGAGCCGCGGGAACTCGTAATGCCGCTTTGCGTCATCGACAAGCATGTCGAATGCGCGAAGAACCCCGATTTTTGCCTCACCGTCTCCGACCTTTTGACGTGGGAAGAGCGGTACGGGCGCATCCCTGCCGGTTCGTTTGTTGCATTTCGCTCTGACTGGTCTCAAAAGGAGGATCTGGAGAACAAGGACAGCGCCGGTGTGCCCCATTACCCCGGATGGAGTATCGACGCCGTGCGCTGGCTGGTCGAGCAGCGCGGCATCGCCGCCATCGGGCACGAGCCGGCAGACACCGATCCCGCCACCGTTACCACGCGCGAGGACAGCTACCCCTACCCGGCCGAGCAGTACATCCTGTCCCAAGATCGTTTTCAGATCGAGGTCATGGACCACCTTGACGCCGTTCCGGCGACCGGGGCGCTTATCGTCTGCGCGTTCCCCAAGCTGCTCGATGGCGTCGGGTACCCTGCGCGCTGCTTTGCCATCTGTCCTGTTGAGGGGTAAACTCGGCGCAACATACGTTGCGAGAAAGGTCGTGGGATGCATATCGATACCGTAGCCATCGTGGGACGCGGGGCCGTGGGCCTCATGTACGGCAGCATCATGGCCGAACATCTGGGGACGGACGCCGTGGTCTTTGCCATGGACGATGAGCGCTTCCACCGCCACGCCGGCGAGCAGGTGACCGTGAACGGCGCGCCGCTTGCCGTGCGCACGATCCCCATGAGCGCGGCCACGCCGGTCGATCTGGTGATTCTTGCCGTCAAGGCAAGCGGGCTCGATGCGGCAATCGAGAGCATGGCGCCACTCGTGGGCCCCAACACGGTTATCGAGTCGCTGCTGAATGGCATCACAAGCGAGGAGCGCATCGCCGCGCGCTACGGTTGGGAGCGTACCGTGCTCGGCATCTGCCAGGGCATGGACGCCGTCTATCTCGACGGCGCGCTCACGTTCTCGCACGCGGGCGAGATTCGCTTTGGCGCCGCGCCGGGCACCGCAGCGGGCGTAGTCGAGGCGCTCGATGACCTCTACAACCGCGCCGGTGTGCCCCACGTGGTAGAGGAGGACCCGCGCCGTCGCATGTGGGTGAAACTCATGCTGAACGTGGGCATCAACCAGACCTGCATGGCCTATGGCGGCACCTACGGCAGCGCAAGCGAGCCCAACAGCGACCAGAACCGCTGCTTCATCGCCGCCATGCGCGAGGCGCTCGCTGTCGGGCAGGCGGAAGGCGTGCAGATGGGGGAAGCCGACCTCACCGAGATGGCAACCCTTATTGCTTCACTCGATCCCACCGGTATGCCCTCGATGGCACAGGACCGCATCGCGCGCCGGCGCACCGAGGTCGAAGAGTTCTCGGGCACTATCTGCCGCCTCGCCGCCAAACACGGCATCCTCGTGCCCACTAACGAATGGCTTTATCGGCGCATCCGCGAGATTGAAAGCAGCTGGTAGCGACAATTCGTAGGCCTACGCGCGCCCCGCACGAGCAGCACGTGCCGCGCGGTCCAGGCGGAAGAGCCATCCGATAGCGAGCACCACGCCCACCAGCGCAATCGCGCCGCCTGCGTAGCCGATGGCAGAAAGCGCGATGTTTGACACCACCACGCCGCCGATGGCCGTACCCGTGCCGATGCCAAAGTTGAAAAGTCCCGAGTAGATGGCCATCGCGACCGTCGCGTCGTCCTCGGGTGCGGCGTCCATCAGCATCGCCTGCAGGGCGATGTTAAACGCCGTGCCGCAGATGCCCCACAGAAGGCAGACCGTCACCGTGGTTGCAAGCGATGCAGCCGCTGCCTGCAGGCAGAAGAGCATGGCCGTAAAGCCCACGACCATGGTCCCCACAAAACGGTAACGGTGCCCGTCGAAGAATCGGGCAAAGAGGAAGCTCGCCACAAACCCCGCCGCACCAAACACCGTAAGGAGTACCGTCGTCGTGGTCGCATCGAACCCACCGATCTGGCCGAGGAAGGGCTCGATATAGCCGTAGCCCGCATAGTAGCCGGTGGCAAGGCACATCGTCACTACGTAGAGCGCCACAAGGACGCGGTTGCCCAGAAGCTCGGGCAAACGGCGCAGGCTGAACGGCTCGCCTGCCGGCAACTGCGGGAACACCACCGCTTGGTAAACCAAGAGCACTGCAGCAATAACGCCCACGCACCCAAAGGTCATGCGCCAGCCCAGCGCTAGGCCGATGGCACGGCCAAGCGGCATGCCCGCTACCGAGGCGATGGAGGTGCCCGTAGCGATCATGCTGAGGGCGAGTGCCGCGTGGCGGGTCCCGGCGATGCGCGTGGCCATGACCGGGGCGATCGCCCAGAATACGGCGTGTGCAGCGGCAACCAAGAGGCGCGCTATCGTCAGCAGCTCAAAGGTGGGCGCGATAGCAGAGCACGCTTGCCCCGCAACAAAGAGCGCCACCACACCCAGCAGCAGCGGTTTGAATGAGAAGCGCGACGCAGCGACCATAAGCGGAAGCGACAGCAGCATAACGCCCCATGCGTAGACCGAGATCATGATGCCGGCAGCCGCCTCAGAAAGTGAGAAGGAAGCCGCGATGTTGGTGAGCAGCCCCACCGGCATGAACTCGGATGTATTGAAAACAAACGCCAGAAACGTCATGCCTACAAGCGGCAGCCACTGCGCCGCGCTCATTCCCGCACGCGCGTCGGCGCGCTCAACAACCTGCGTCATCTGCTCCCCCATCAACTGCGCCAGCGACCACCTCAGCCGCCGGAGCGCATCTCATCCACACAAGGCGACAATCCTAAGGCATTCGCCACCCTATGGAGGGACAAATGAAAAACTGTCGAATTGTTTTCATTGAGTTGCATCTATTTTCAAAAACCGGCCACAGCTGTGAAGCCATGGCCGGAGATAGGTTCTGCAAAGCAAATTACACTACTGTCGAAGCGCTCAAATGAGTAGCTCGCGCATCTTCTTCATCCATGCGCTCCATCAGCCACACTTTGATCAGCGCCTGTCGCGACACGCCGTAGCGCTCGGCGAAAGAATCCAGTCGTGCGATTGCAGAGGCATTCATGTCAAGGGCCACACGCCTCGTCGCTGCTTTCCCGGGCTTCTTTAGCGTAGACATATCAGCATAATCGAGGATACTCTCCTCACCCTCATCAAAGACGCGTTCCATCTCTTCTGAGCTGTTAAAGGTTTTCATCGTATGCCCTCTCTTCCTTGGGATGTGAACGCCTCACTGAGATGATTCTCGCTCGCCCCTCACGATAGGTAATGATGGCGGTCCAATGCTTCCCACGCATCATTCCCACCACCGCAAAACGCTGTTCCTCTTGATATGAAAGCGCCACCTCGATTCGCTCGGGATCGCCGAACAGTTCAAGCGCCTCCGTGAAACTCACTCCATGCTTCTTGTAGTTTGCCGCACTTTTTACTGGATCCCATTCAAACTCCATTCCAAGCTCCTTAATGATATCTCATTTATGTACTGTTTCCGTACTTGTTTATGTATCACTTCCTAACAAAAAACCGGCCACAGCTGTGAAGCCATGGCCGGTATCTCCCCCACCCGTGCAGGCGGGGATTGCCTTATGTGAGGGCTATCTTACATCGCGTTGTGGAACGTACGGCTGATAACCTCGTCCTGCTGCTCCTTGGTGAGGTTGTGGAAGTTCACCGCGTAGCCGCTCACGCGGATGGTGAGCTGCGGGTACTTCTCGGGGTGAGCCTGCGCGTCGAGCAGCGTGTCGCGGTTGAACACGTTGACGTTCAGATGGTGACCGCCCTTCTCGGTGTAGGCGTCGAGCATCTGTACCAGATTATCGGCCTGAGCCTGAGGCACGTCTTTGACCTGCATGGGAGCTCCTTTCGCGAGCGGCGCTATTTGATAGCGCAATCATAACATTTCTGACACGGGGCGGGGCCGCCGCTCTGCACGAAACGACCCCGTCCCCAAATGTGCATTAGCACTCGGCGCAGTCCGGGCGCTCGACCGAGAACTCGGCCGTAGAGAAGTCCAGGCTGTCCAGGTCGATGTCGCCAAAGAAGACCTCGTCCTCCTTGCCAAGCGCACCCGGGATGATCGAGAACGTGTTGGAGATGCCGTCCTGCGCGTCGCGGAAGGGCAGCTTCGACACCGAGGACAGGCTCGCAATGGCACCGTGCGTGTCGCGCTGGTGCATGGGGTTCGCACCCGGGGCAAACGGCACGCCCTTCTTGCGGCCGTCCGGTGTGGCACCGGTGTTCTTGCCGTACACCACGTTGGAGGTGATGGTCAAGACCGACGTGGTGGGGATGGAGTCGCGGTACGTGTCGTTCATACGGATGAACTCCATGAACTCGTGCACCACGTCGTGCGCAATCTGGTCTACGCGGTCATCGTCGTTACCGTACTTGGGGAACTCGCCCTCGATCTCAAAGTCAACGATCACGCCCTGCTCGTCGCGGATGGGATGCACCTGGGCGTACTTGATGGCAGAAAGCGAGTCGGCCACAACGGAGAGGCCGGCAATGCCCGTGGCAAACCAGCGCTTGACGTGCTTGTCGTGCAGCGCCATCTGGATAGCCTCGTAGCAGTACTTGTCGTGCATGTAGTGGATGATGTTGAGCGCGTTCACGTACACGCCGGCAAGCCAGCGCATCATGTCGCGGAACTTGGCCATGACGTCGTCATAGTCCAAGGTGTCGCCCACCACGGGACGGTAGGCCGGGCCGATCTGCTTCTTGGAGATCTCGTCCACGCCGCCGTTCAAGGCGTAGAGCAGGCACTTGGCGAGGTTCGCGCGAGCACCAAAGAACTGCATCTCCTTACCGATGCGCATGGAGGAGACGCAGCAGGCGATGGCGTAGTCGTCGCCGTGGTAGACGCGCATGACGTCGTCGTTCTCGTACTGGATCGACGAGCTCGCGATGGAGGCCTTGGCGCAGAACTCCTTGAACTTCTGGGGCAGGTTCACCGACCAGAGCACCGTCAGGTTGGGCTCGGGCGAGGTGCCCATGTTCTCGAGCGTGTGGAGATAGCGGAAGGCGGTCTTGGTGACGAGCGTGCGGCCGTCGACGCCCATGCCGCCGATGGACTCGGTCACCCACTGCGGGTCGCCGGAGAACAGGTTCTGGTACTCGGGCGTGCGGGCGAACTTGACCATACGGAGCTTCATGATGAAGTGGTCGACGAACTCCTGGATCTGCTCCTCGGTGAAGGTACCGCGGGCAAGGTCGCGCTCGGCGTAGATGTCGATGAAGGTCGAGGTGCGGCCCATGGACATGGCGGCGCCGTTCTGGTCCTTAACGGAGGCGAGGTAGGCAAAGTACGTCCACTGGATGGCCTCCTGGACGTTGGTCGCCGGGCCCGAGATGTCAAAGCCGTAGAAGTCGGCCATCATCTTGAGCTGCTGGAGGGCGCGGATCTGCTCGGTGAGCTCCTCGCGGTCGCGGATGTTTGCCTCGGTCATGACCACGGGCGTGGAGGCCTTCTGCGCCTCCTTGTCCTTGATGAGGAAGTCCACGCCGTAGAGGGCCACGCGACGGTAGTCGCCGATGATGCGACCGCGGCCGTAGCCATCGGGCAGGCCCGTGATGACGTGCGACGAGCGGCAGGCGCGCATCTCGGGCGTATAGACGTCAAAGACGCCGGCGTTATGGGTCTTGCGACGGTAGGTATAGGTCTCGATCACGTCGGGGTCGATCTGGTAGCCGTGCTGGGCTGCCGCCTGAACCGAGATGCGGATGCCGCCGTTCACGTGCAGGGCGCGCTTGAGCGGCTTGTCGGTCTGAAGACCCACGATGGTCTCGCGCTCGGGGTGCGCCGGGTCGATGTAGCCCGCCGGGTGCGCCACGATGCCCGTGACCGTCTTGGTGTCCATGTCGAGCACGCCGCCCTGCTCGCGCTCCTTGGTGAGCAGCGCCATGACGTCACGCCACAGATCGGTGGTGCGCTGAGTGGGTCCCGCGAGGAACGACTCGTCGCCTTCATAGGGGGTGTAGTTGCGCTGGATGAAGTCGCGCACGTCGACCTCGCCCATCCAGGTACCGGGCTTGAAGCCCTCCCAGGCCTGCTGCATGAAACCACGCTCCTTATTGTTTGACCGGAGGCTCCGGTGCAAACGGGTCGTCCCGAAGCGCTCGGGTACCGTACCGGGCAATCGCCTTTGGTCCAGACCAAGACGAATGTGCGTTCCCGAACACAGTTTCCGCAGCTCATCGGGAATTTAATCTAGGGCGCTAGCATATCATAGGGACCCCATGCCTCGGGCCTCCGTCTGCCGATTATTAGAGGTTCACAAGTTACCTACAGCTAACTACACGTTTGGGGGCGGACTGTCGTACAAGATGGTCATCCACGTGGCGGCGCGGAGGCCGTTCACCGAAGCACTTGTCGGCGAACGGTAGTTGACGTGAGACCAATGTGATATCACAATGCAATCAACGAACGGAAGGGAAGCGTTCGTTCGGGGAGCACCCCACCCCCGCCACAAACCAGGGGAAGCGCCATCGGGATAGAACCTCCCCGCGGCGCGCGAGCCGCATTGTGCGGTTGACATCGAGAAGGGAACTCTCATGAGTACCGAAAAGAAGATCAAAGCTGCGTCCGGCTGGGGCATGCTCGCGCTGAGCCTCGTTGGAATCGTGGTCGTTATCGCCCTGTTCGTCGGCGGAATCATACTCGCCGTCGCCACGGAGGATTCCGGCGAGTCCGTCACGCTCCCGGTCATCATGGTCATCGCAAGCGTCGTCCTCTTCATCGCTTGGTGCATCCTCGTCTCCGGCTTCTTCACGCTGCAGCCGGGCCAGGCGCGCGTCTGCATCCTCTTCGGCGACTACAAGGGCACCGTCCGCGACGAGGGCTTCCGCTGGGCGAACCCCTTCTACAGCCGCTCCATGGGCTCCGACGGCGCCGCCGAGAACGCCACGGCAGAGGTCATCAGCAAGTCCGGGCTCTCGCTCGGCAAGCAGATCGAAACGGCCACCAAGGCGACATCTGCCCTCTCCACCAAGATCTCCGTCCGCGCCCGCACGCTGAACGGCGAAATCCTCAAGGTCAACGACAAGATGGGCAACCCCATCGAGATCGCCAACGTCGTGGTGTGGCACGTGGCCGACACCGCCAAGGCGCTCTTCGACGTGGATAACTACGAGCAGTTCGTGGCCACGCAGGCCGAGACGGCACTCCGCCACGTGGCGAGCATCTACGCCTACGACCACGCCGAGGACTCGAGCGACTCCATGGACTCCATCACGCTGCGCTCCAATATCGAGGAGGTCTCCACGGCGCTCAAGCACGAGCTCACGCAGCGCCTCTCGCCCGCCGGCGTGGCCGTGGACGACGCACGCCTCACGCACCTCGCCTACGCGCCCGAGATTGCCCAGGCGATGCTTCGCCGTCAGCAGGCCGAGGCCGTGATCGCTGCCCGCAAGAAGATCGTCGAGGGCGCCGTCACTATGGTAGAGATGGCTGTCGACGAGCTCGGTCAGCACGGCAAGATCGACCTCGACGAGGAGCGCAAGGCGCAGATGGCCTCGAACCTCATGGTCGTCCTTTGCGGCGAGTCCGAGGCGAAGCCCATCGTGAACGCTGGCTCGCTCTATTAACGCACCTGCGTCCGCCGGGAAGTTCCCACGCGCGCGTCCTCGGCCTTCGGCCTGCGGAATGCGCGCTTAGGGAACATCCCGGCGGACGACGCGAGCTTATAGAGGCTCGCAATGAGAACTATTTTGCGCATTCCTATGTAGGCAGTTGGTTGGTATGGCCCGTAAGCAATATCCTCTTCGCATAGACCCCGCCATTTGGGAGGCGGTGCAGCGCTGGGCGGATGACGAGATGCGCAGCGCCAACGGTCAGGTGGAGTGGATATTGCGCGACGCACTCAAGCGTGCCGGGCGCCTTCCCAAAAAGCAAGGCGAAGAGCACAGGTCCGACGACGCGCAATCGTAGCGGCCACCTTTCCGCTCTCCCCCACTACTCCCGCAAGAAACACAGTCCACCATCGCATACCTTTCGGAGGAACCATGTCCATCCCCCATCGCGCCCCGATTCTCGAGGTCGCCCATTACGAGAAACGCTACGGCAAGAAGCTCGCCGTACGTGACCTGTCGCTCACCGTCGAGGCAGGCGACATCTACGGCTTCATTGGCCACAACGGCGCCGGCAAGACAACGCTCATCCGCTCCATCGCCGGTGTCCAGCCCGTCGATGCGGGCACGATCCGCGTCTGCGGCGTCGATGTGGCGGCCGACCCCGTCGCGGCAAAGCGCCAGATCGCCTACGTGCCGGATAACCCCGATATCTACGACTTCATGACGGGCATCCAGTACCTCACCTACATCGCCGACATCTTTGAGGTGCCCGCCGACGCGCGCACAGCGCGCATCGCCGAGCTCGCCGATCGTCTTGATATCGCCCAGGACCTCGGCAACCAGATCGGCGGCTACTCGCACGGCATGCGCCAAAAACTCGTCCTCATAGGCGCACTGATCCACGCACCTAAGCTGCTTCTGCTTGACGAGCCCTTCGTTGGCCTTGACCCGCTGGCCTCCCACGAGCTCAAGACCATCCTGCACGAACTTGCCGCCTCCGGCGGGGCAGTCTTCTTCTCTTCCCATGTTCTCGAAGTGGTCGAGAAGCTCTGCAACAAGGTTGCCATCATCCGCAAGGGCGAACTGGTTACCTCCGGCACTACCGACGAGGTGCGCGGCGACGATTCTCTTGAGGACGTGTTCCTCGAGCTCACCGATGTTGACAAGCCCGAGTCGCCCGCGCAGAGCAACCTCGGCTAGGAGGGCAGCATGCGCACCTTTCTCATCCTCATACGCGTTCAGCTCCTAGCGCTGCTCCATAGCCTCACCCCGCGCACACGCTCAGGGCGCAGCGGCGGCTGCCTGATCATCGGAAGCTACGTTCTGCTTTGCCTTCTCGGCGTGTTCTACCTCGCGCTTACTGGCATCTCGCTCATGTCTCTTGGACTCGCCGACGCCATTCCCGCCTTTGCGGTCGTCATGGGCGCCGTTGGCGGCGTGGCGTTCACGTTCCTCAAGGCAAACGGCACGCTCTTTGGTCTCACCGATTTTGACCTCGTGATGTCGCTTCCCATTTCGCGCCGGACCGTCGTGGCATCGCGCGTTGCCGCGCTCTACGCAAGCGCCATCTTCTTGGGTCTTGTGCTCGGCGGCCCCATGTGGGTTGTCTACCTCCTGTTGGTCAATTCCTCACCCATAGCTGTTGTGAGCTGCCTCATAAGCCTGGTGCTCGCTCCCGCGATTCCCACTGCCATCGCAATGTTCGCCGCCTTTGGCGTGGCTGCCATCGCTTCGCGCTTCCGCCATGCGAACCTCGCCTACATCATCATCTCGCTCATCGCTTTCGCGGCACTGTTCATCGGGGTCTACGGATTCTCGTTCTCGAGCAACATGAGCGGCCATGAGGCAACCATGCAGCAGCTCGAGAGCGGCCTTGCCCTTGCAGGCGACCTCATCGGCATTGCCTGGCCGCCCGCCCGCTGGATCGCGTTCGCCTGCACCAAGGACAGCCTCGTTGCGCTCATTGTATTTGTTGCCGCATCGATTGCTGTGCCCGCCCTCGCCCTCGAGGTCATGCAACGCTTCTACCTCAACATCAATGCGGCGCTTTCTGCCAGCGCACACAGACGTGCACTCTCCGGCAGCGAACTTCGCCGTCGCAGCGGCGAGCAGACCACGCCGTTTGTCGCGCTCATGCGCAAAGAACTCCAGACCCTCCTCGGCGTACCTTCCTATGCGTTCAACTGCTTATTTGGCTATCTCCTCATGCTCATCATCGCCGTAGCCCTAAGCGTGGTGGGGCTCGAGGACTTCCTCGCGTCGGGCGCACTCAACGGCATTGAAATGGATGCAGCAACCTACCGCGAGGCCGCAAGCGGCATTGCCAACGCACTGCCGTGGATCTTTGTGTTCTGCGCCATCGCAAGCCCAAGCGCCGCATGCTCGGTGTCCATGGAAGGCAAGGCGGCGTGGATCTGCGCGAGTGCGCCGCTGCCTATGCGCACGATCCTCGGTGCCAAACTTGCCGCCAACACGGTGCCTATGGGAGTGACGCTTCTTGTCTCTGCGCTCATCCTGCTGGTAACCGGACAGGTCGATTTCCTCCACGCCGTCTCGATTCTGGTCACTGCCTTTGGCCTGTTCTACGCTATGGTGAACGTCGGCCTTGGCATCGATGCGCGGGAACCCAACTTCACTTGGACCTCTCCCAACGAGGTCGTCAAGCGCAGCAAGCCTATCAACGTAACCGTAATTGGCGGCATGGTGCTCAGCTTTATCGGGCTCTTTGGCGCGCCCGCGCTGTCGCTTACCATCACGCCTGCCGCGGGCCTTGTCCTTAACCTCGCGGCGGGTATCATCGGAATCGTTGCGGGACACCTGCGGTTCACGCGCACCTGCAAAGACGCTCGACTCTACACCAACTAGACCATAGATGTGCCTAGAGACGCCAAGGGCGCCGCTTACCCTGCGGCGCCCTTTTGCTGTCTAGATATCATCCGCCGCGCTCAATGCACACGATAGGCGCTCCAAATAAGCCACATCACACCTGCTGCCGCGGCCCAGCCCGCCAGGGGCATCAGGATATCGGTCGCAACGGCAACGGCAATCCCCCAATCAAGCTCAGGAAGCATGGGACGCCTCCTCGGCGATCGCCTCGGTCGCATCCTGACCCTCTGGAGGCACAAGCTTCTCTTGGGCGGCCGCGGGAATCTCGTCCCAAGCGACCTCCTCCCACGAGGAAACGCCGCGGAAGGCAAGCGTTTCCAAACGCAGGTAGGCGCCCTCGCGAAGCTCGCGGCTCGTATCAAACCCAAGGGTCTCCGTAGCGCCCTCAGCGCTTACCGCCGGCAAATCGTAGTGATAGTCAAAGCCATTGTTGTTCTCGCCTGCCGTGGTCAGCTTCTCGTTGTCCACCCGCGCATACCATGCATCGGAAGAAATGAATACTTTCTCGTAGCCCCACCCGGCCGCAACCGCTGCAACGACAATCACAGCCACAATTGCCAACACCTTCAAGCCACGTGCAACATATCGATTCATAGCAGTCCCGCCTTTCAAAGCTCGTCAATTCCTCGTATATGACTTTTCACCGCCTCAGGAACCACCAATTCGTCGTTGCCTCGCGCCGGCCTGGTCATTGAAGCGCTTAGAATAATGATTCAGGGGGCGAAACAGGGAGGTTTGGCTTGAAAAACAGCTTTCTCGCCGTACCCGGCGGCCTTTCAGCCTCCGCCCCTTTTCACCGTCACCTCTTCTAGCTGGGGTTTTATCTAAGCGGTCAAAACCCAGCCCGACGCTCCCCGAACCAAATTATTATTTGAAGCGTTTCATTGACCAAGACCACGCAAAACCACGGCTGAACCATCCCCTACAAACGGTTCTATGCCTCTTTTCCGCAAGCAGAAAACTGCCGTGCCCCGCAAACGCGCCCGGGAACGAGGCACTGCCCGATTTCTTGCAACGCCCTACTCAGATGCGCGCACCCTCACAAAGTCGCGCACCATACCCTTGCTCATGAGATAGGTCACGAAGAAGTACCCGCCGTAACCGACCACAAAAATCAGGCCAGTGATACCCACGGTGCCCTCGATGGTAAGTCCGCCAAAGAGCGCCACGAGCTCGATGATCACGCTGAGCGCCACGATAGAGTGGGCGACACCCATAAGCAGCGGGAACAGGAAGAAGACGGTCTGCTGTGCCAACACCGAGTGGGAAATCTCCTTCGTAGAGGTACCGAGCTCTGCCAAAATCCGGTAGTTCGCCCCGGCATCTGCCACGCCCGAGAGCTGCTGGATGGTGAGGATCGCCGCACAGGCCACCACGAGCACAAAGCCAATATAGATGGCGAGGTAGCTGATGAGGCCGTTCATGGTGTCGGTGCTCTCGTACGTATAGGTGCGCGTCGCCTCGGTACCCCAGCCGGCGATGCTCTCGCCCGCATCGTTCACCACGTCACCGTACGTCCGGTATGCCTCCACGTAGGTGTCACCCTCTTCGGTCGAAACACCGTTGGCGTAGTTCACCATGAGGTAGCTGTAGTACGGAGGCAGATCGAGCGCGGTCACAAGGTCGTCCGGCAGCACGATGGTGCCGGAATTCATGCCCATCATGGCGTTTTGGAACGTGCTCGCATCCTCCGGCACGCGGTCCTGCACCGGCTTGAGGGTCCGCCCGCCGATGGTGAGCTCAACGCCCTCGGCAAGCACCTTGTTATAGACGTCGTTTACGGTGGCGCCCATGTCGGAGGTGATGGTGTAGCCGCTCTCACCGAGGTCAATTGGCTCCATACCGTGAAAACGCAGGTACTCGTTGTAGTTGGATTCCGTCATGACCGCGAGGCCGAGTGTCGTCATATCGGAGGTCTCCGTACCCGCCGGCAGTGGCATATCCACGGCATCGCAGAGCTCCGGCAACGTTACCACCGGACGGTCGGCGCCGCGCGGCGTGGAGTCGAAGGTGTCCACCTGGACCCACTCCCCCGCAATCGAGGCAAGATCGAAGGGCTGCGCGTCAGGCGTACCCGGCTCCATCACATCGTTCTTGCCGGCCTCCATCATGTCCACGGGTCCATCGGCCACGGCGTAGCGCGTATCATTGCCGTAATAAGCGGCGTTGTCGTTCATCTCGCCAACAGACCGCGAACCCCAATACACCAGGCAGCGCGTGTAGTCCACGGGCGTGCCGCGCTCGACGGTGTTGTTCATCGTGTCGGCAAGGGACATGCCCGTCGTCACCGAGGTGATGGCCAGAAAGAGGATCATCGCGATCACGGCCATCGAGAAGGACACAGTGTTCACCTTGGCGGCGAGCTGGCGCATCGTCACCATGTTGAGGCCGCGCCAGTACAGGCCGCGCGCGCTCTGCAACGCCTTGAGAAGAAAGCCCGAAAGACCAAAGAAGAAGAGGATCGTACCCGCCACCACAATGAGCGTGGTGACAAGAAACGCGCTCATAGCCTCGGGCTGGCCGTCGTAGGGCAGTCCGTCATGCAGCAGGCGCACATACGCGACAATGATTGCCGCCAGGCCTACAAGAAAGACCGCTGCAGATATCCAAGGGTTGCGCGTCTTTACCGTCTCGTTTTGGCGGCTCGCACTCATAAGGTCGATGATGCGTGCGCGACCCACCACGCGCAAGTTGAAGATAAGCGTGACCAAGAAGATAGCGACAAGACAGCCCACCGTGGTCACAAACGCGCCGAGCGAGAAAAAGAAGTGGAAGTCAGCGATCTGCGTCTTGAAGAGCGACGCCGTAAAGAACACCATGAGCTGCGAGAGGGCAAGGCCGAGCAAAAGCCCCAGCACGAGCGCCGCTCCCGAGACAAACAGCGTCTCGAGCGCCATGATGGCAGACACTTGCCCGCGCCCCATGCCGAGCACCTGGTAGAGACCAAACTCTTTCTTGCGCCGCTTCATGATGAAGTTGTTGGCGTAGACCATAAGAAAGCCCATAACGAGGGCGAGAAACACCGTGAGGCCGGAGATGACGCTGCCGAGCAGCTCGCCCACGCCACTGTTTTGTGCCGAAACCCCTGCGATATCCACCTGGACCGAAATGGTGTTGAACGCGTAGAACACCGTGACGGCGAGCGTCAAGGTTAGCAGGTAGACCAGATAATCTTTGCCCGCGCGACGCACATTGCCAAAGGCGATCTTACAGAGCATCGGAACCCTCACCGCCCATCATCGCCACGACCTCCATGATGCGCTCGAAAAACGCCTGACGCGTGGAGCCGCCGCGACGCAGCTCGGTAAAGATCTTGCCGTCTCGGATAAAGAGCACGCGGTGCGTGTAGCTCGCGGCAAAGCTGTCGTGCGTCACCATGAGCACCGTTGCGCGCAGGCGCTCGTTCATGGTCTCAAAGCTCTCGAGGAGCAGGCGCGCGTTCTTGGAGTCGAGGGCGCCGGTGGGCTCGTCCGCCATGATGAGGGCGGGATCGGTCACGAGCGCTCGCGCCGCGGCAACGCGCTGCTGCTGGCCGCCCGACATCTGATAGGGATACTTCTCCAGAATCTCGCGGATACCGAGACGCTGGGCCATCTCGTCCACGCGGCGCAGCACCTCGCGCGCAGGCACATGGCTGATGGTGAGCGGCAGCGCGATGTTCTCGCGCGCAGTCAGCGTATCGAGCAGATTGGAATCCTGGAAGATGAAGCCGAGCTGTTCACGACGAAAGCGCGCGAGCTTGCCGCTCTTCATGCGGGTCACATCGGTACCGTCGATAAGCACCTGGCCGGACGTAACCGCGTCGATGGTCGACACGCAGTTGAGCAGCGTCGACTTGCCGGAGCCCGAGGCGCCCATGATGCCCACAAACTCGCCGCGTGAAACGGTGAACGAGATGTCGTTCAGCGCACGCGTAACGTTTTGGCGGTTGCCGTAGACCTTCTCTACGTGACGCACCTCGAGCACCGGCGCAGACGTTGCCTGCGCAGGGGTTTGGGGGAGCTTGCTAAGGTCAGCCCGCGCCGGGCTCGAGGTCATAGTTACCGGAAGCATAGCGTTCCTTTCTCGCTAAGAGATACGGTACAGGTTTGGGCGCCGTGTGCGCCCGCGCTATTTGGAGACGTTCCAGAGCAGGGCAATCATGCCGATGGCGAGCACCGCCATAATGACGATCCATACCACCATCTCCACGACCGACATACCGGCGCGGACAATGCGGCTGCGCGGACGGTCGCGCACGGGCTCAGGATCATACGGGCTTTTTCTTGTCATGTTCGTGTACATGGCATTGGTTGAAAGGGCATCCATGTAAAACACCTCCTGGCACTATAGTGTCAGGAGGCGTTTTAGCTATCCATCGATTTGCCTTACAGCCGACTTGCAGTTTTGTAAGGTAGGCTAAAGGAATCCTTAACGCACGGGCTTCCGTGGACGCAT
>CASELS010000031.1 GCA_949288855.1 uncultured Collinsella sp.
CCTCGGCGGCTGTCGGCGCAGCGGGCGCAACGGCCGGAGCGGCAATGGGCGCAGGTGCGACGGCGCCCGCCATAGCCGGCACGGCGACCGGCATGATCTGCGGCGCCACGGGGGCCGCAGACCCACCCTTCTCGAGCTCGAGCTCGACACCATCCCAATTGAGCTTGAGGCGCGTAGCGCTACCTGCCTCGAAACGGTCCATCAGATCGTAGATGTCCTGAGCTTTCACGCCCATGGGTCCTCCTTCACACGTGTGGCGCGCGCCCGCGCACCCTGACAAAAACGCACCTGCGCGGGGCCTAGGAGGCGATGGCGCAGATGCGTTTTCAAACGATGCCCTGAAGGCATCAGGCTTGGAACTTAAGCGAGCTTGCCCTCAACGTAGTCGGCGAGGTCACCCACGGTCTTGAACTGATCGAGCTCGGCGTCGTCGATCTCGACCTCAAAGGCCTCCTCAAGAGCCATAACGAGCTCCATAGCGGCGAGCGAGTCGGCGCCAAGGTCCTCCTCGAGCTTGGCCTCGCGGGTGACCTTCTCAAGGTCGCAACCGACGGTCTCGGAGATAACCTCGCACATCTTCTCGAAATCCATGATCTGTCCTTTCCGGGCGCGGTGCCCTTCATGTCGAGTGGACGGAGCGCCACGCGGATCTACTGGCGCGCCGGTGCCTTTTGCGGAATCGGCCGTCCGGCAAATTCCTCAAAAAACTTAGTTAAAGTATTTTAGTTAAGGAATTTGAGACATACGCGAGAACCTTGGATTTCGTGCTTCTCCTTATGCTCTGCACAAATTGACGCTTACTGCCATGTTGTCAATACGTTTTGTCATACAGCTTTTCTGTGATTCGCGATGACGACATGCGCTTCTCATTGCCGCGCCCCTGTCTCAAAAATGCAGCTATTCAATAATCTCAAGCGAACGGACGAAGTATCCCCCGCGCCTTCCCCTGCGTCTATCTGGGAAAATCCTACGCACGCCGTCCTGGATAGTCACACACCCCGCACAGGATTGTTGAATAACTGAAAAAACGCCCCCAAGGTGCCCGCATCAGCAACGAATCGGCGTTACGCGGAAGATGGATTCCAGCATCACCGATCGACCGATTAAGCGTCACCAGGCCACGCGCTTGAGCCCCCTAAGCTGATACCATAAAGACCCCCAGCGGAACGGAGGATCCGTGCGAGCCATCCAGCGCATCAACAACAACGCCGCCATCTGCGAGGACGGGGCCGGGCACCAGCTTGTCGCACTGGGGCGCGGCATCGGCTTTGGCGATATGCCCCACGAGATCGCACTCGAGGACATCAAGCGCACGTTCTACGGCATCGACCGCAAGTACCTCGCCTTTATCGACGAGGTCGACCCGGATGTACTGGAGTTTGCCGCGCAGCTTGCCGACATCGTGACGCAGCAGCTCTCCTACGAGCTCTCCCCCAACCTGCCCATCACCCTTGCCGACCACATCCAGTTCGCGCTCAAGCGCGCCCGCGAGCACCTGGTGGTACCCATGCCGCTCGCCGAGGATGTGGAGCAGGCCCACCCCGTGGAGTATCGCTTGGCGCAGATGGCCGTGCGCGGCATGCAGAAGACGTTCGACGTGCGCATCGACCGGCACGAGGCAGCGGGCGTGGCACTCTCCATCGTCAACGCCGCCGTCGCGCCCAGCCAGCGCCGGGCGCTTGCCGCCAAGCGCGAGGACCGCCTGCTAGAGCACGTCGCCGAGGCGGTGGAGCGTGAGATGGGAGCGCCCGTTGACCGCGAGTCGTTTGCCTTCGCCCGCTTCACCACGCACATCCGCTACCTCATTGACCGGGTACAAAAGGGCGAGCCCATAGAGTCTGAGAACTCGGGCCTCTACGAGGTGCTTGCCGAGCAATACCCGCGCTCGGTCGCTTGTGCCCAGGCAATTGCGGCAGAGATCGAGGCGGCATACGGCGAGGCCCTTACCGAGGAGGAGCTCGTCTACCTCATCATGCACATCAACCGCATCGCACCGCCGCGGGCGTAAGGAGCAGGGCACTGCGCATGAGGGAACCTCGCACCGCCCCGCTGCTCTTGCCGCTCACCGCCTTATTCCGACCGTCGACCGGAATTCAAACAGCATAAGAACCCCCTTTCCGCGTTGAGCTATCTATACTGACGCTCGCATTGGGTGCTACGCACGGCTTGCTCCGTACGGCATTACCGATCAAACAGAGGCCCGGTGGCCTTTGTCGGTATGTCGCGGAGCTTTTTTCATGCCGCGTGGGCCCAATTGCGAGGCAACCCACCACAACCAAATCGCTCCGGAGCATGACTTGCGACGATGCGCACGCCGCGAGAGCCAGGCCGCACCCACCCCGCCCTGGGAACGTCCCGTTCCCATCTGCTATGAAAGGAGCAACATGGCCATCGACAACAAAAAGATCGCAGAAGATGTGCTCGCCGCCGTGGGCGGCGCCGCCAACATCACGAGCGCCACGCACTGTATGACGCGCCTGCGCCTGAACCTCAAGGACCAGTCGGTCCCCAACGACGACGAGGTCAAGAAGATCAAGGGCGTACTCGGCGCGCAGTGGTCCGGCGGTCAGTACCAGGTGATCATCGGCCAGAACGTGCCCAAGGTCTACGCCGAGGCAGTGAAGCTCGGCATCCCCGGCGAGGGCGCCATCGACGAGAACCTCGACCCCGACATGCCCAGGGAGAAACTCACGCTCAAATCTGCGGGCAACGCCATCCTGAACTACCTGTCGAAGTCCATGGTCTCGCTCATCCAGGTCATGATGGCTGCAGCGCTCTTCCGCACCATCGCCGTCATCGCCGGCCCCGATGTCATGGGGGTCTGGGCGGCCGACAGCATCGAGTACAACCTGTTCAACAACTGGCTCTACAATGCGGGCTTCTACTTCATGCCGATTCTTCTCGGCTGGTCGGCGGCGCGTCAGCTCGGCGCCAGCCAGCCGCTCGGCATGATGATGGGCGGCGTCCTCATCGCGCCCGAGTTCATTGCCATCGCGACCGCCGCCGCAGAGACCGGCGCCACCACTACGCCCATCTATGGTGTCTTCCCGGCCATCATCAACAACTACTCCAGCTCCGTTCTGCCGGTTCTTCTGTGCATCCCCGTGCTCTGGCAGGTCGAGAAGTTCTTTAAGAAGATCGTCCCCGACATGCTTTCCACGGTCTTCGTGCCGTTTCTGACCATGCTCGTCATGGTGCCGGTGGGCCTCTGCGCGCTCGCGCCGCTCGGCTCGGTCATCGGCGACGGCATCGGCGGCGCCATGTTCGCGCTCGGCAACACCGGCGGTATCGTGACCATCCTCACCCTTGCCGTTGTCGCCGGTCTCTGGGAGTTCCTCGTTATGACGGGCATGCATGCGGTGGTTATCAACCTTGCCTTGGTCAACCTGCTCGCCGGCGGCTCCGATTCCTGCATCATGGTGGCGGGCGCGCTTGCCCAGTTTGCCACGTGGGGCATGGCGTTCGGCGCCTTCTTGCGTCTCAAGGAGAAGGATGAGAAGGGCGCCTGCCTTGGCTACTCCCTCTCGGGCATCGTGGGCGGCGTGACCGAGCCTGCGCTTTACGGCTGCGGCTTCAAGTACATGCGCTGCCTTGCCGGCATGGTGCTGGGCGGCGTTGTCGGCGGTCTCATTGCGGGCATCTTCCATGTAACGACGTACGTGATGGGCGCCTCGAACATCCTGGGCCTCATCGGCTACGCCGCAGGCGGGACGAACAACCTCGTATGGGCCATCATCTCGTCTGTCGCCGCGTTTATTGTGGCGGCTGCGGTCACGTTCCTCTTCGGCTTCACCAAAGAGCAGCTCGAGGAGGATGCCCGCGCCGCAGCCGAGGCGTAAATGTGCCACAATGGAAGCAAGGCAACACAATCTGGAGGTTTCATATGAAGCAACTGCTCATCCGCGCCGATGACATTGGATATTCGTACGCGGTGAACGTCGGTATCGCCCGCACGGTCCACGAGGGACTCATCCGATCGGTGGGCGTTATGCCCAACATGCCCGAAACGGCGCGCGGCGTCGACTGGGTGCGGGATGCAGACATCGCCATCGGCCAGCACACCAACCTCTGCCTCGGCACGCCCTGCTCCGACCCTGCCGCGATTCCCTCGCTGGTGGATGAGAACGGCCAGCTCAAGAGCAGCCGCACCTACCGCAAGGCATTCAAGCGCGGCGAGGACTTCGTGGTCTTTGAGGAGGCCGTCGCAGAGATCGAGGCGCAGCTCGCGCGCTTTCTCGAGGTCGTGGGACGCGATCCAGACTACTTCGAGGCGCACGCTGTGGTTTCCGAGAACCT
This sequence comes from uncultured Collinsella sp., assembly GCA_949288855.1. Taxonomy (GTDB): domain Bacteria; phylum Actinomycetota; class Coriobacteriia; order Coriobacteriales; family Coriobacteriaceae; genus Coprousia. Next base: position 4,297 of record CASELS010000031.1, read on the forward strand.
CAACCGTGCCATCGAGCACGTTGCATGCGACCATGGCTACCGCTATCAGGCGGCATCGTTCGATCCAGCAGCAACGGTCACGTGCGGCACTACACCCGTCCGCATGGTGATGCGTTCGATGGCGCCCGACTACGATCCCGCCGCCGCGATCCGCGAAACGGTGGAGGAGATGGGCGCCGATGAGACCGTGGTATTTGTCTGCCACCCCGGCTACCTGGACCAGTTCATTCTGAGCACGTCCTCTCTCACCGAGGACCGCACCAAAGAGGTCGACGCGCTCATCTCGCCCGAGCTCCGCGCTTGGCTCGAGGCCCAGCCCGACCTCAAGCTCGTCGACTACCGCGACCTGTAGGGCCGCCCAGGCAATACGCCCAACATAACGTCGAGTACTCGATACACGTTTTGTCGAGTACTCGACGTTTTGATTTGTCGAGTTGTCGCGTTTTAGCCTTCACTCACTTCGGCAGCGCATAGTGCACGCGACGCGGAGAGCTCCCGGGGACAGCAACCACTTCACGCCTCGCAACGAGCCCATCGACCGTCGACGCAAGCCTTTTGGTAATCCCCCGATACCCCATACCATGGGCGAGCTCGGTCATCGACAGCGGATGTTCTGCACTTCTAAGCGTCTCGATAATGCTCTGCTCATAGTCATGTACGCGCTGCGCCGTGCGCTCGCTCGCCCGCCGTCCCTCGAGAAACGCTGGATGCACCGGCAAGGTGACCGACAGGTAGCCGCGATTCTCGTCCATCTCGAACACTGGATCCGGTGAATCGTTTTCCGACAGCGCGGCAAACACCGCGGGGTACCCTGTATTTCGCCCCTCGATAAGACGCAACTCCTTGAGGAAGTCCCCAATGCGACGGTTGCGATACGTGCGCGCACGGAAGCGATGGTTTCTTACGTCCTCGTCCGTTATGCTGCGGTCAAATCCCGGGAAACTCGTCACCTCCAGCGCCTCCGGCGTAATGCGCACGGTAATCGGCTCATTTATCTGATAAGAACGGTGGTATACCGCATTCGACAAAATCTCTTCGATTGCCTTAAACGGGTAGTTGTAAACCACATCTGATTCAGGCCGATCCGCCCTTTTAAACGTTTTTCGCTTGATCGCGTATCCCTCAATATATGCAAGCGCATCGCGCAGCTGCCGTTGGATAGGCCCGGTAAAAACCATTTCGGTCATGCCCTCGCCTGTCGGATCGGGCAGATCGACTACCTCTATACGCGCATAACGGAAAAACCGCTCGGGATGTTCGCAGAACATGAGGATGCCTACGTTGCGCGGATGTCGTGCCTCGGGTGGACCGCTCAAAAGCTGCAGGTCGTCGGCCAAGTCCTCAAGGCTCAGCTGTGATGCCTGAGCCGCAAGAGCGCTACCGACGCGTTCAAGATGCTCGCGCAAGAGGCCAAGATCGAGGTCGCTTATGGAAGCAAGCAGATTCGGCCGATCATCAAAGGGAATATCGCTTGAAGAGTAGAACAGCTCGCGCTCCTCATGCGGCGAGGCAACGACGGTGCTACTGAACTTGCGGATGTAGTAACGCTTGTCGCCCGCATTCTTGCCCAACACGTCCCGCGATGCCTTATATGGACGTCCAAATCCTCCCGGAGCCCAAATCACTATCAGCGTTTTGTCCTGATACTCAACTGGCTCGACCACCGGGTTATAGAGCGGCTCGATGTGACGGCAATACCCAACCAGACGCTTCAGAATGTCATCGACCTCGTTGGGATCAATACCTTTGGGCGGAAGAACCGGTCTCCCATTTTGCTCTTCGACACCCATAATGAGGTACCCGCCACCGATATTGTCGATGTCATTCGCAAACGCGCAAATGGTATGAATGATGGGGTTGGGGTTGAAGCCCGCCTTGAACTCGACGCGCGTCGATTCTACGGTTCGCAGGTTAATAAGGTCATCTAGGTTTACGGGAATCGCCACGCCTATCATCCCCTCAGCACCACGCATAATGCGAACAGTTAGTACTCGACAGCTCGATAGTAACAACGTCGAGTACTCGACGCAAGTTTTGTCGAGTACTCGACGTTTTGGTTTGTCGAGTTGTCGAGTTTTATCGCACACAGGACTGGGTTTCCCAGGTGCCGCAGATCGGTGCGAAAGAGGAGGGCATAGGCCTTGCGGCCATGCCCGACGATTGAGCGCCGAGGTGCGACGTCTGGGGAAGCCAGGCTACTCCGTGCGCAGAGCCGTGACCGGGTCCTTCTTGGCGGCCATGCGGCTGGGCGCCAAGCCCGCCACCCACGAGAGCACAACCGAAATCACCACGAGCGCCACACCCGGGCCAACCGGCACCGCCGCCAGGTTCTCCACCCCGGCGACCGCGTAGATAATCGCGTTGACCGGGATGTCCAGAAGCACCGTAATACCTACGCCAAGCAGGCCGCTCACCAGACCAATAATGAACGTCTCCGCCGTGAAGATACGGCTCACGTCGCGCTTGCTCGCACCGATAGCGCGCAGGATGCCGATCTCCTTGGTGCGCTCGAGCACCGAGATGTAGGTGATGATGCCGATCATGATCGAGCTCACCACAAGCGAGATTGCCACAAACGCAATCAAGATGTAGGTGATGGCGTTCACAATATCGGTCACGCTCGACATGAGCATGCCCACAATGTCGGTGTACTGAATCTCGGTCCCTTCGCCGTCGGCGCGAATCTGCGCATTGTAGTCGTCGATAAGGTTGTCGATGGTCTCCTTCGCCTCAAAGTCGATGGGATAGATGCTGATGGTCGAGGGGCTGTCGAGGTCGCCCTTGCCCAGCAGCTCGAGGTTGCCCTCGTAGGTGGCGTTGTCGGTCTGGCTCGCCATCCGCTCAGAGAACGCCTCGGCAATCTCGTCGTCCGTGAGGCCCTCGGCGCGGAGCTCGTCCACATAGGACTGCAGCTGCGCTGCCTGCTCGCCACCAATCTGGTTGAGCATGAGCTCGATGGCCTCCATCGTAAGCCCGGTCGAGCTCTCCTCAAACGGCAGCCCGGTAAAGATGTCCGTCGTGGGGTCCGCCTCCTGCGCCTTCACGGCGGCGCTCTCGTCGCCGAGCTCAATCACATGCTCAATCAGCTCGGGCGTGTAGAGCAGCGTGCCCCAGTTGGTCTCGTCGTTGCCCTCGGCGGGTCGCACAATGCCCACCACGTGCAGTTCCTCGGCGGAGTTGATCACGTCCGTCATATAGGCATCGTCGTCGCTCTTATCTGCCCATGTGCCGTCATCCTGCTCGGCATACTTCGACGCCTCGGGCACGAGCTTGAACGTGAGCCCCATGAGGTCGTCGTAGGTGTAGCTCGTCCCCTCGACCTTATCCACCTCGCGACCGGCGACCACATCCGCCATCATGCCGCGCAGGTCGCTCTGGTCAAGCAGCCCCAGCGCGTAGAGCGTGTAGTCGGAAATGCGCCCGTTCTCGTCCACGTACAGCACAACCTCGTCCCAGCTCTCGGGCATGCGCCCGGCAAGGACCTCGTAGTCGGTCGCCCACGTGTCGCGGTTGGGCAGAAGCTCGGTAAAGACGTCGTAGGACGAACCCATGGAGTTCATCATCTCGGTCTGCGCGTCGCCCATCGAGAAACCGAGCGCGTCCATAACGGTCGCCGGATTTACCTGCACGGGGCCGTCCGACGTGTCCGACGCATAGATGTTCAGCGGCACATCGTAGGTGTACTCAATCGCCGTGGTGATGGCGTCGATGTCATCGGGGTTGGAGTCGAGCCACTCCTTAATGGCGGGCATGTCGTTCTCGTTGGCGCCATCGGCCACGCCGGTCACCATGTCCGTCACCAGGTCCTTGGACGCGACCGTGCCCTCCTCCACCGCGCTCGCGGCGGTCTCTGCCGCAGAGCCCATCATCGAGGTCATCATGCTCGCCATGTCCACGCTCGTCTCGTTGATGGTGAGCGGGTAGCTTCCCATGGTGGACTGCTCGGTCTCGGCAATGTAGTTCTGCGCGCCGTCCGAGAGCGAGAGGATGAGCGCAATGCCAATAATGCCGATGGATCCGGCAAACGCCGTGAGCAGTGTGCGCCCCTTCTTGGTCATGAGGTTGTTGGCAGAAAGCGAGAGCGCCGAGCGGAAGCTCATCTGCCGCTTGCCCTTTTTGGCGTCCGCCACGGCATGCGCCTGAATCTCCTCGGGCGTGAGGCGCTCGCGCGCCGCGTCCACCGGCGCGGTGTCGCTTGTGATGAGGCCGTCTGAGATGCGCACGATACGGTCGGAGTACTCCTCCGCCAGCTGGGGGTTATGCGTGACCATAATGACGAGCCGGTCGCGCGAGAGCTCCTTTAAGATCTCCATCACCTCAACGGAGGTCTCGGTGTCAAGCGCGCCGGTGGGCTCGTCGGCGAGGATGATCTCGGGGTCGTTCACAATGGCGCGGGCGATGGCCACGCGCTGCATCTGACCGCCCGAGAGCTGGTTGGGCTTCTTCTTGAGGTGCTCGCCCAGCCCCACCCGGCGCAGCGCCTCCTCCGCGCGGCGGCGGCGCTCGGCCTTGGGCGTGCCGGAGAGCACCAGCGCCATCTCTACGTTGGAGATGACCGTCTGATGCGGGATGAGGTTGTAGCTCTGGAACACAAAGCCCACACTGTGGTTGCGGTAGGTGTCCCAGTCGCGGTCGAGGTAGCTTTTGGTCGAGCGGCCGTTGATAACAAGGTCGCCGCGCGTGTACTGGTCAAGGCCGCCAATGATGTTGAGCAGCGTGGTCTTGCCGCAGCCCGACTGGCCAAGGATGCTTACGAACTCCTGGTCGCGAAAGGTGACGGAGATGCCCTTGAGGGCGTGGACGACGGTGTCGCCCGAGGGGTAGTCCTTGGTGATGCCTTTGAGTTCGAGCACGGGTCGGGACCTTTCTTGCAAGGTGCGGGTGGCCGAGCAACGCGGCTGCCCACCTATCTGTTTGCGCGGCACATGCATGCGCCGCACGGCGGTTCATGATGGTCATGGTACCCGCAAGCGGCGGGCTGAATCATGCGAGAAGCCCAAGTGGCAGCAGGTGACGGCGAACCTACAAAGAAGCAGGGCTCCCCAGCATGTGCCGAGGAGCCCTGTGCAAGCGCTACGCGTTGCCCGTACGGTTACGAGCGCTTCTTGCTAATGGCCGTGCCGAGCGCGATGGCACCGGCGCCCGCAAGCACCGCAATGCCCGTCATGACGAGTGCCGCGTCACCCGTGCCGGGCAGCTGCTCGCCGCCGTCACCGTTGCCGGTGCCGGTGTCGGCACCGGGGGTCTTGTCGCCGCCCTCGGGCTTCTTGGGACCGTCGGGCGTGGTGTCCTCGTTCACAAAGTGCGAGCCGTCCTCACCATAGGTGACCGTCGCCACAAGCGAGCCCTCGCCGTTGTCGGTCACGCTCACGTGGACGGTGCGGTCGGTGTTCTCGTCGTAGGCAATGCCGTCCTGACCGTCGTTCACCTCGGTAATGGTGTAGTCGTACTCGCCCACCTCGTCATAGCTGATGGGGCCAAAGACAACCGCGCCGTTGGCGGAGTTGGTCGCCGTGGTTGCCTCGGGCATGGGCGCGCCGTCGGAACCGGTCAGCTTGAAGCTGAACTGGCCCGCAGCAAGGGCACCACCCTTGAGCTCCTTGGTCACGCTCAGCGTTGCCGTCGTGCCGGCAGCGTCGTAGGTGTTGGCAAAGGTGAGGCTATCAGATTCCTGCGTCGTGTCAGCGGAATCGATATAAGACACCTTCGCCTCGAGGGCGTGCGTATCGGCATTGTTGGTCACGTCAACGCGCACTGTGTAAATCGCCTCGTCGTACGTGACGCCGCCAGCACCGTTGTTGACCTCAGCAACGTTGTAGTAGTACGTGCCGAGCTTCTCGAAGGTGAGGTCGCTGAAGACAAAGTTCCCGTTCGCATCATTGGTCACCGTCTCGACCTCTTGATCGCCGTTGCGCAGAATGAAGCTGAACTCGCCCGCCTCAAGATCGCGTCCGGTCAGGGTCTTGGTGCCGCCAATCTGAGCGGAGCCGTTAGGACCAACCACAACGGTCGTGGGCTTGTACGTATTCGTGAAGACGATGTCCTTGTTCTGCACGTCTGCGCTGACCGCCAGGGCGTTGTCACCTTGCGCGCTCTCGTCCTTCGTAACGGTCACCGTTACGGTATAGACGTCCTTGGAGTACTCAACGTTATTGGCGTCGGTGCCACCCGTGCCGGGCTGACCGTCGGCACCGAGCTCGTAAACCTTATAGGTGTGCGTACCCACAGAGTCATAGGTGATGGCGTTGAAAGTGAAGTTTGCGGTGTTGCCCGTAGGCGCACCGTTCTTCACCTCCTGAACTAAGGTCTCAGCACCATCCGCGCCGACCTCGTAGAGCACGAAGGTGAAGTCGCCCGCCTCAAGCGTCTCGTTATCGGCGCCGCCGTTGTCGAAGACCTTGGTGCCGGCAATCTGGTAGCTCACCTTGCCGTCGTTGTAGATGTTGGTGAAGTTGAGGTCCGTGGCATTCACCGTCTCCTCGGCGGCATTGGTGATGGACTGGTCTTTAATCACCAGCTGACCGTTCTCATCCTCCACGTTGAAGTACAGCGTATACTTCTCGCCACTGTACGTGATGCCGGAAATCGCATTGTCGGTTTTCTCACTCACCGTGTAGGTGTATTCGCCGGGCTCGATGAAAGTGATGGTGCCAAAGTCGAACGTGCCGTCAGCACTGTTGGAAACCTCGCCATTGGCGGCCTTGCGCGGCATGGGCGCGGCCACATTCTCAGGCGCCTTCGTGTTCGTGACGACGAAGGTGAAAGCGCCCGCTGCAAGCGTGTAGTCACCGCTCTCGACCGTCACCGTCTTCTTGCCGGAGAATCCCGCGCCCGTCGGGTCGGTTTCAGTCGTTACTGAGGCCGGCTGATAGGCATTGTTGAACGTAACCGTAGCCACGTCACCCTGCGCCACAGGAGTCCCGTCGACAGAAACGGCAACCTGCAGCTTGCCATCGACAATGCTCACTGCATACGTCACCTTATGCCTCGTCGCATCGAAGGTGTAGCCGTTGAGCTTGTTGCCGTTGTTCACCGCATCGGTCGGAACAGTCTCCTTCACCTCGTACGTGAAGGTCTTGCCGTCATCGGCGGCGGTGAACGTCATGCCCTTGGCAATTGGGTACATGGTGTCCGTTGCAACATCGTTCATCATCGTTGCCGCACTGTTATGGAACGAGAGCGCTTGCCCACCATCATTAATGCTCGGGGCGATCTTCTCACGCGCCTCATCGGCAGTTGTCGCACCATCAGCTGAATCAACCGGCGTCACAGTGAACTCAAAGTTGTTGGCCTCGCCAACGATGCCAGACAAATCCTTGCCCTTCAGGTTCTTTACAACCTTGAGTGTGCTGTCGGCATCCAACGTCACGGAATCCATCTCATTGGTCACATGGATGGTCACGTCGCCGGTGAACAAACCGTTCAGGCTCTGGTCCCCCAGCTCTTGCTTGTGCTCAGTATTGTTACCGGTTTCGTGCTTTTCATCCGTGCATTGCGTCACATTGAGGCGCGACCATCCTGCATCGGCGATGTACGTGGCAGCACCATCGTTCGAAGGCTGATAGGTCAAGCGGTCTTCACCATCATCCAAATCCTGATACTGGAAGTGCAGGACTGCGCCCTGACCCTCCCACTTGCTGCCTGCAATGTTATAGGTCTGCGGCTCCGCTTCTACCTCGTGAAGGGTGGAGTCAATCTGGTCGTCGGCGGCGAAGCTGCGCATGCTGTGCACGAGGTCGCCGATGCCCGTCTCCACAGTCACGTTGTCGTCGACGTCGCCGGCATCCGCGAACACGCCCTCATCGCTCACAACAATGGAAATTGCGGTCTGCTCGTCCTTGTAGCCGTGGGGCGCGGTCTCCACCAATACGTAGTGCCCGTTCGCAAGAATCTGCCTGGCGGTATCGGAATAAACCTGCAGCGCACCGTTCTCGTCGGTAGTCATCGTGCTCAAAACGGTGGCGGGTTCATCCGCAACGCCATCGAGGTTCTCGTCCGCGTACAGCTTGAACTCAACGCCCTGCAGGGGCTTGCCCGTGCTCGCGTCGGTCTTCACCAGAGAAAGCTCGTTTTTGATGTTCGAAATATTCAGTGTGACCGAAAATCTGCGATCAAACCCGTCCGTCCCTTCGGAGTCCACGTAGAGGCGGTGGAGCTGGTCAGACTGATTGGTTACGTCATCGAGGCTCGCGACGTCGCAGTAGTAGTACGCAATGGTGTACTTAGCCTTCTTATCGTTTCCGGAGCTACTGCCACTCACGATATATGAATACGTGGTGATGTCGCCGGGAAGGTTCTCGATGGTTGTTTCAAGAGCGCCGCCCGAACCCGGATAGAAGCGGTAAAGGTCGTTCGTGGCGGCAGTCACCACGTCATCGAGCACATTGCCCGTGTCAACGACCGTCCAACCCGAGAAGGCATCGCCGTAAACAGGATTCCAAGAATCCGTATCGCCCTCGCGCTGCATGACAACCGCGAAAATGAAGCCGTCATCGGTCTGCGTTATCGCTGTTCCCTTACCGCCCGTTTGCCCATCAAGGCCATAGAGGGTATTGCCCGCGCTCACGGTCACCTGGGATTGCGAATACGCGCCGGTGTCCCACTGGTTGCTCGACAGCAGGAACCCGTCTTGGAAACGCAGCTGCATATCGCCGGGATTGCGGTAGCCTTCGCGCGGCGTTTCGCGAAGAACCCAATGGTCGCTGATCTCGTTGAGGCGCTCGAGACTCACCGGAATGGGCTCGCCCGTAGCGGATCCTTCGGTGGTAGTGAATACCAGCTCGCCGTTCTGGGTCGAACCTGTGTAGTAGGCATTCTCGTCTTCAATCTGGTAATTCCCATCGGCCTTGTACAGCTTGAACTCCACGCCGTCGAGGGGCTTGCCGTTCTGGTCGATCTTGAGGATCCCGGATTCGGGAATCTGGACGAGGTTGTACTTGAGCGACATATTGGAGTCGGTGTTGCCGCGCTCAAGATAGAAGAAGTCGAGAGTGTGGTAGGTGTCATCAACGAAGGTGGTGTCGTTAAGGCCATTGGTCACGTCGGCTGAGCGCATAATGCTCGCAAGCGTCTGGCCCTGGCCGCCACCGTTATAGATAGTCTCATCCTGGTCGTACTGGTTGTCATTGTCAGTGTCATCGTAGACGTAGACCATGCCGGTTCTGAAGTTAATCTCGACCGACGTCTTGTCGTGAATGCCGCCGAGGTCGGCCACAAGAACGTCGTCGATGAAAATCCAAACGTCGTCGTCACCGGAGAAGTTGTAGGTGACGTCACGCCCGCCCTCGTCTGCCGGTGCGGTAAGGCCGCCATCCTGCTGCACGAAGCGCGTGGACATGTTGAGGCCAAAGTAGTGCTTGATTTCCTCGCTTAGCGAGTTGACATCGTCTTTCTGCAACCCGTCCTCATTGAAGACATCGCTTCCGTCATTGAACGGGAAGAACTGGCCGTCGGGGGAGTTTCCGCCCTTCTTAACGCCCCACGTGTCATACAGCGTGAAGTCGTTAGTAGTCTCGTTAAACTCAGCGAAGTTCTTCTGGCTGTTGTAATAGTAGTAGCCCTCGTTATCAATTTGAAGCAAGCCCTCAACGTTGGAATAGGCGGTTTTGCCATCAGAATTCGAGTTGTTGAACAGATAGCTGAGGGATGCACCATCCAACGCATCGCTCAACACGGGATAGCCGTCGCTGCCCAACTTGTTTGCGACGATGCCTGTACGGGGCTGGGCCGACTTGGTCCAGTTGTTGACGTTGTTCGTGTTGGCAGTGAACGGGTCTTCGCTCTCGCCCATGCCCCTGCCAAACTTGAGCGTATGGCGGTTATTGATGCCCTGGTCGGCCTGTTCTTCCCGCCAGTCTTCGGTATCAACAGCGTCTTTACCGGTCACCCAATAATCGAACAGGTTGATCGTCGTACCTCGGGGCGATACGCCAGCGACCGTGTGGTCGACGAGCGCGGCCCTCGCGATGCTCGGCGCCGCGACGATGCCAGAAAGCACCAGTGCCGTCGCCACCAGCACGGTTACTAATCTAGATGCCCCCCCCCGACGCATTTTTGCCGGGGTGTGCATAGCGCCCAGGTTACTGTTCCTACCTACCATGGCAACTCTCCAACTTCTACGTTTAAGCCACAATGTCTCGAGCGCAGCATGCAACTGCGCGGGCGGTCCCGCACAGGCAGCTGCTATGCCAGCTGAGAAACATGTACGTCTATTATCTGACGAATTGGGCGCAAATGCTTAATAAATACTGACGACATCTTTCGTCGGACTTACGCGCCTTATGTAAAACCCCCTGCTAGATGCTCTGACTATAGGAGCCCCTCCCCCTTGTTTTATGAGGTGAAGGCGCAATTCGTAAATGCTCTTGCACAGCTGCGCCCGCAACGTGAAACGAGGCAGCCCAATCATCCTCTGAGGCCATTCCACAAAATATCCATACTATCTGACACCGTGTCTACGGTTATTGCGGTGTTTCTCGCCAACTGTTGACAGGCCCCGCATAATAAGAACGATCAACCACGCACTCCCCCGGGCCCTGCCAGGCGCATAAGGAGAGGACGCCCGCGATGCGCTCCCGCACCCAACGACCCGCACAGAAGAAGCACGGCGCGCCCGCAAAGCGCGGCGAACGCACCAAGCAAGCCGCACACGCCAAGCGCGCCGTGCACACCAAACGTGCTGCGCAAAGCAACCGGCCTGCACCGCGTCCCTCGGCATCTGCCGAGCGCCGCGCCCGCAAGGACGCCGCCGGCCCCTGCCCCATCATGCGCGCCTGCGGTGGCTGCGCGTGGATTGGCATGCCCTACAAAAAGCAGCTCGCCCGCAAACAGGCGACCATCGAGGAGCTTTTTGCGCCGCTCATCGCCCAGTTTGGGTGGGATGTTGTGCCCGACGCCGTGGCAGGCATGCGCGCCGACGTGGGAGACGCCGCGCGCGAGCCCGGCTACGACCCCCTCCGCGACGGGACCATCACCGCGGCCGAGGGCAAATGTCCTGCCCCACGCGCCTTTCGCTACAAGGCGGCAACACCCTTTGCGCCCGGTCCCAACGGAGAGGTGCGCTCGGGCTTTTACGCGCGCGGCACGCACGACATCGTTGCCGTCCCCGACTGCGTGGTCGAGGCGCCGGGCGCGCGGCGCACGCTAAACGAGGTTGCCCGCGCGGCTGAGCGGCTCGGCATTCCCGCCTATGACGAGGACCGGCGGCGCGGCATCCTCCGCTACGCCGTGCTGCGCCTGGGTTGGCGGAGCAACGAGGGCATGCTCACCCTGGTGACCGCACAGCGCGACGTGCCCGCGCTCGAAGAGCTCGTGCGCGAGATCATGGCCTTTGACCCGCGCATTGTCACCGTGGCGCAAAACATCAACGGGCGCGAGGGCAACGCGATCTTAGGCACCGAGACGCGGCCCCTCCTGGGCCCCGGCACCATGAAAGATGGCCTTCTTGGCTGCACGTTTGAGATATCGCCCACCGCGTTCTACCAGACAAACCCTCAGCAAACCGAGGTGCTCTACCGCCTTGCCATCGACGGGATGGGCCTGCGCAACGGCGACGTTGTGGTGGACGCGTACTGCGGCAGCGGCACCATCGGCATCACCGCAGCGCATGCGGCGCGCGCCGCCGGCGCAGAGGTGGCCCTTTGCGGCGTGGAGCGCAACCCCTCTGGCATTGTTGACGCGCGTCGTAACGCCGAGCTCAACGGTATGGCCGATACCTGCGATTTTGTTGCCGAGGACGCAACGCACTATCTGCACCGTGCCGCGGCAGAAGGCCTTGCGGCAGACGTGATCGTGCTCGACCCGCCGCGCGCCGGCTCCACGCCGGAGTTTTTGACAGCAGCTGCGGCCATCGCCCCCAGGCGCATCGTCTACGTAAGCTGCAACCCCGTCACGCAGGTGCGCGATCTCGCGCTTCTGGGCGAGGCGGGCTACCGCATGATCCGCCTGACGCCTGTGGACATGTTCCCGCACACCGACCATATCGAGACCGTGGCGGTGCTTGAGCGCAGCTAGCTTTGGGACGTACCCACAAAGCTCGCAAGCCATGCGATGTAGACGCTCGGGTAGTGCGCGTACAGAAGCTCCCACGGGCTCACGCGCAAGGCAACGGTCGACACCACCGACGCCACGCCGGCGGGCGTGTAGAGCTCCTCTACCGTCTTCACCTGGCCGGCGATGTCCGAGGTGAGGCTCTCGATCAAAAGCTCGTCGTCGGGGTTATAGGGCGAGGCCGCGCCCATGACCTGCTCAAAGGTGCGCTGCATCTTCTCGTAGTGCGCGGTAAAGTCGGCGTCCGTCACGCCGGGGAGCGCAACGTCCACCCCGTAGCGCGCGTATCCCCACTCCTCAAGCGGCAGGTGCGTCATGATGTCCGCCGGGTTGGCGATGTTGAAGATGTTTGCGTAGCGGGCACTTCCCGCACCATCGGCAAGGGTCGTTGCCGGGGAGGCGTAGGTGTAGGCGCACACATTGACCCCGTCCCCAAATATGCCATCGTCGGCGCGGGCGGCCACCAGGTTGGCGATTGCGCCGCCGCGGCTGTGCCCCACGAGCAGAAGCTCGACGGCAAGGCCCGCTTCTTGCGCGCGCTCGATGCGCGGCGCCAGTGCGCGGGTAACCTCGTCGGCAGCGCCGGTGTAGCCGGGGTGGTCCTCCCCACCCATGACCGAGAGGTTGCTCAGCCATTCCGACCCGTAGCTACCGCGGATGCTCGCTACGATGAGCTGACGCTCCTCGCCCTCGTCGCTCACGATCCGCTTCTCGGCAATGCCAAAGGCCGCGCCGTCCGCCTCTTGCGTCACCAGGCCCAGCACCTCGTCCACCACCTCGCTGCGGTAACGGTACGAATCGGTGGAGATGTTGGTCATGCCAAGCGCAGACAGGCCGAGCTCCATGTAGGGCAGGCAATCGGAATCCGCCTGGTAGTAGCCGGACTCCGCATAAGCGAGGCTTGCAATCACCGAACCCGCGCAGGCAAGCTCGGGGTTATAGGACGTGCCCTCGTCAAAAAACCAGTTGTCGTCCCACGTGAGCGCAATCTCGGTCTCGCCGTCGCCCGGCACGGCAAAGTCCGTAAAGGCGATGTTTGCCATGAAACGCCCCGTGCGCGCAAGGTCGTCGCCCCACGCGGTCGTGGCGTTGAGCACCGGCCCCTCCACCGCGCCGACGCCGAGCGTGCGCTGGCAGTGGCGGACGTAGAGCGAGATTGCCCCGATGAGCATCATAACGAGAACCGTGAGCCCGGCCGCGAGGAACAGGCGGCAGAGCGCCTGGCGGACCGGGTGTGCTGTGGCGGTATGCGAGGGGCGGCGGCGCACGGGTCTCCTTAAGGCTCAGACGTCGCCTGCAACGACGTCGTCCACAGAAAGCTCGGCACCTTCCACATAGTACACGTGCTCGCCGGCGCAGCGGCGGCAGTACACGTGACCGCCGCGCTCGATCCCGCGACCGTCGTGAATGCGCTCGCCGCAACGCTCGCACACCTGCGTCTGGCGCGGCTTGCCCGGCAGGTCGTACTCGGCAAAATCGGGAAGCTCCACCTCGTGGACGCGGAAGAGCTCGGCGTCCGAGAAACGGGCGTAGAAGGCGCGCATGTCCTCCCCCTTGGGGCAGTGCGGCGAATCGGGCTGCTGCGAGATGCGGATGGCGCGGCCGCTCGCCAGGTCCAAGAAGCTTGCGGACATGATGCCGTAGTCGTACCACTTGAGGCGGCGGCGACCCAGGTGGCAGTTGGCAACCGAGATCACCGCGTCTGCCAGGCACCGGTCGCACTCAACAAAGGCGACGAGGTCGCGGCAGGTGTCCGCGTCCTCGATGCCAAAATAGGTAAGGGCAAGGCGTGCCATGCGCGTGCCGATAATCTGCCCGCCGCACAGGTGGCCGTGGAAGGCGATGGCGCGATCGAGGTCCTCGTCGAAAGTACGCTTGAGCATGGTGATCCTTTCTTGCGGCGCGGGGGCG
>CASELS010000032.1 GCA_949288855.1 uncultured Collinsella sp.
GCCACGGCCTACATGGACTCCGTGCCGCTCGTGGTCATCACCGGTCAGGTGACGCGCGGCGTCATCGGCACCGACGCGTTCCAAGAGGCGGACATCGTGGGCATCACCATGCCCGTGGTGAAGCACAGCTTCTTGCTCCAGAGCAACGACGACCTCACCCGGACGTTCCGCGAGGCGTTCTACATCGCCTCGACCGGGCGCCCCGGCCCCGTGCTCATTGACATCCCCTCCGACCTTGCGGGCGAGGAGATGGTCTTCCATTATCCCGATCAGGTGAATATTCCGAGCTACCGGCCCACCTACCGCGGCAACGCCAAACAGGTGCGCCAGGCGGTCGAGCTCATCCGCGAGGCCGAGCGCCCCGTGCTCTACGTGGGCGGCGGCTGCGTGACGAGCCATGCCTGCGCCGAGGTGGTCGAGCTTGCCGAGAAGATGCAGATCCCCGTGGTGACGACGCTCATCGGCAAGGCCGCCGTGCCGTGCTCGAACCCCTTGAACCTCGGTCCCGTGGGCATGCACGGCTCCAAGTACGCCAACATGGCCATGACCGAGGCGGACCTCATCATCGCGGTGGGCGCGCGCTTCTCTGACCGCGTGACGGGCAAGCTCTCTGAGTTTGCGCCGCACGCCACGTTCATCCATATCGACATCGACCCGGCAGAGATCGGCAAGGTGGTGGACCCCCGCGTGCCCATCGTGGGCGACGCGCGCAACATCGTGTCCGCCATCAACGAGCGGCTCGACCGCGTGGGCGCCGAGCCCCGTGACGAGGCGTGGGTGAAAACCGTCTTCGAATGGCGCGAGCGCTGGCCGTTCTATACCGAGGACTTTGCCGACTACCCGGACCGCATTGCCCCCGAGCAGGTGCTCGAGGCGCTCTCTGCCAAGCTCGACCCGTATGCGAGCGTGGTCACCACCGAGGTGGGCCAGCACCAGATGTGGGCGCACCAGCACATTCACCGCGAGGAGTCGCGCACGTTCATCTCCTCCGGCGGTCTGGGCACCATGGGGTTTGGCTTCCCGGCGGCGGTTGGCGCCAAGATCGGCCGCCCCGGCGCGCAGGTGGTCTGCATCGCCGGCGACGGCTCCATCCAGATGAACATCCAGGAGATGGCAACGGCCGTGGGCAACGGCGTCGCCGTCAAGATCCTGCTTATCGACAACAACGCGCTCGGCATGGTGCACCAGTGGCAGCGCCTGTTCTACCACGAGCGCTACAGTTGCACCGAGTTCACCGCCAACCCCGACTTTGTCAAACTCGCCGAGGCGTACGGTTGGGGCGCAGAGCGCATCAACCATCCCGATCAGATTGATGCCGCGCTCGACCGCATGCTTGCCTCCGACGGCCCGTATCTGCTCGACGTGATTATCCCCACGGCGCAGACGGTTTACCCGATGGTCGCGCCCGGTGCCGCCATCGACGACATCATCGGCGCCATCGACGTGACCTTGGGCGGCGTGCGCGTGACCGAGAAGGGCATGAGCCCGGCGGGCGAGACGGCGGGCGACATCGCCCATCCGCTGCCCCTCACCGAGCGCACCGACGGCGCATCGCGCACGGGCGGCGCCACGCGCGTCTCCGACCCTGCGATGGGTGCCGAGGCGCGCCCGGCGATTGCCGCAGATGACGAGGCCCCGAAGGGAGGCGAGTAGCGATGAAATACATCCTCTCCGTACTCGTTGAGAACAAGCCCGGCGTGCTCAGCCGCGTGACGGGACTCATCAGCCGCCGCGGGTTCAACATCGACTCGCTCACGGTCGCCCCCACCGAGGACGTGACCATGAGTCGCATGACCATCATCGTCAACGCCGACGAGGTCGCCTACGAGCAGCTCACCAAGCAGCTGCATAAGCTCGTCTCGGTCTACAAGATCTCGGACCTCACCGAGGAGGACGCCATCGAGCGCGAGCTCGTGCTCTTCAAGGTGGTGGCTCCGCCCGACCGTCGGCACGAGATCATCGAGATCGCCAACATCTTCCGTGCCAACATCGTCGACGTGGGCAAGAACTCGCTCACGGTGGAGGCGACGGGCACGGCGAGTAAGCTGGACGCGATGGAGGACCTTTTCCGCAGCTACGGCATCCGCCAGCTTACGCGCACCGGCAAGATTGCGATGAGCCGCGGGGCACGGGACGCGTAAGGCGCTACGGGGAGGACGGCAGGCATGCCCCGCCTGCTCGGACAGTCCTCTTCGCAACGGAGGCGCCACCGGCGCCTCCTGCTCATGCGGAACTCGCATGCGGAGGCATGCCTGCCGTCCTCCAGCGAAACAGCGCGTTCCGTATGAACTACAAGGGCTCTTCCGCGTTCGGCGCGGTTGCCATAGCAGATAGGGTTTTAGAACCGATAAGGTAAGGAGTTAGAAATGGCCGTTACGATTTACTACGAGCAGGATTGCAAGCCTGAGGTGATCCAGAACATGAAGGTCGCCGTCATCGGCTACGGCAGCCAGGGCCACGCCCACGCGCTGAACCTGCTCGACTCGGGCTGCGATGTGCGCGTGGGTCTGCGCGAGGGCTCCAGCAGCTGGGCAAAGGCCGAGGAGGCGGGCCTCAAGGTCATGACGATGGACGCCGCCGCCGAGGAGGCCGACCTCATCATGATGCTCGTTCCCGATGAGACCCAGCCCAAGGTCTACGAGGAGCACATCAAAGACCACCTCAAGCCCGGCAACACCCTCGCCTTCGCTCATGGCTTCAACATCCACTTCGGCTACATCAAGGCGCCCGAGGACGTGAACGTCATCATGTGCGCCCCCAAGGGCCCGGGCCACATCGTCCGCCGTCAGTTCACCGAGGGCTCCGGCGTGCCGGACCTCGCCTGTGTGGCGCAGGATGCCACGGGCAACGCCTGGGACATCGCGCTCGCGTACTGCTGGGGCGTGGGCGGTGCTCGCTCCGGCATCATCAAGGCCACCTTCAAGGAGGAGACCGAAGAGGACCTCTTCGGCGAGCAGGCGGTGCTCTGCGGCGGCCTCGTGGAGCTCGTGAAGGCCGGCTTTGAGACCCTCACCGAGGCCGGGTATCCGCCCGAGCTCGCCTACTTTGAGTGCTATCACGAGATGAAGATGATCGTCGACCTCATGTATGAGAGCGGCATCCACTTCATGAACTACTCCATCTCCAACACCGCCGAGTACGGCGAGTACTACGCCGGCCCCAAGGTCATCAACGATCAGAGCCGCGCCGCCATGAAGCAGATCCTCGCGCGCATCCAGGACGGCAGCTTTGCGCAGGAGTTTGTGGACGACTGCAACAACGGCCACAAGTGGCTCCTTGAGCAGCGCGAGAAGATCAACGAGCACGAGATCGAGAAGACGGGCGAGAAGATCCGCTCGATGTTCACCTGGATCAAGAAGTAGCCCGCTCGTTTTTTTATCGTTTGGTCAAATCGGTGCGTGAGAGGGTAATCGCGCGCCCTGAAAAGCGTCCTCTGCGGTTGGCGGAGGACGCTTTTTTCTGGCGATGGGGCGTGCGGGAGCGCGTTTGAGGTGGGGAGCGCGTCTCGGCCGGTTCGTTCTTGCGGGAAGCTGCCCTCTCATGGGGTGATTTGACCAAACAGGTTTCTGCGAATGTGCACCGTGGCGTAGACTGGGAAACAAGACAGGCGAAGGGGGAGCTATGGAACTTGCGGCGGTGAAGGCGGTCGTGTTCACGGGGGCCGGGACGACGCTTACGGTGGCGGAGCGCTTTGCTAAGGCGTGCGCGCTGCCGAGCTCGGTGACAGACATTACGCCGCGTGCCGTGGAGGTTCCTACGTTTCGCACGCATGACCTCGCGGTCTTTGCCGTGCCCTCCTTTGGCGGGCGCGTGCCGGTGCCTGCGGCGGAGAAGCTCGCGCGCATGCCACTTGTCGATGGCGTGCCCGCCGTGCTTCTGGTTACCTACGGCAACCGCGCGGTCGACGATACGTTCGCGGAGCTCGCGGACATCGTGTCCACGCGCGGCTTTGTGCCGGTTGGCGGCGCGGCCGTGGTCGCGCACCACTCCCTCATGGTGGATGTGGCAAAAGGCAGGCCCGATGCGGAGGATCTTGCGGTGGTCGATGCGCTCGCGGCGGACGTTTGCGCCCGCTTGGCGAGGGCTGCCTGCGCAGCCGACGCGGCACTGACGGAGATCCCGGGCGACCGACCCTACCGCGCGTTCGGCGGGGTGGCGTTTCACGCCGCGGCGGACCCGCAGGCATGCGTGCGCTGCGGCGTCTGCGCGAGCGTGTGCCCGACAGGTGCCATCGACCCGGCCGATCCGGCGTCGACCGATTGCGACCGCTGCGTGACCTGCCTTCGTTGCGTGTCTGCGTGTCCGGAGGGGGCGCGGTTTGTCGATGGGGGAGAGGCGCTCGTTGCGGCACGCGCTGCGTTTGCCGAGCGGTGTGCTCCACGGCAGCCTTCGTATCGCATCTGAGCGGGGCGTGAAGGGCCACACCTCGCATCGGGCATCGTTTGCGCAAATTCGGCGAACGGTATCTCGGGCGCGCGGAGCGTGCGCGCTAAGTTAACACTTGGTGACACCCCCGGCGGCGCCGGGGGCTTGTCTATTATGGACAGCACCCGGCAAGAGCGCGCAGCGGCTTCAGGTCGATGAGCGTGCGTGCAGACGGCGGCTCGTGCATGCACGATGCCGCACGGAGCCGGTGGGGGAAGTATCCATCTTCGAATGAAGGAGCTCGCATCATGAAGCGACTCAAGACCTTTGGCGCGGCACTTGCTACGGGAGCCCTTGCTCTTGCGCTTGCTGCCTGCGGCGGAAATGGCGGTACGGTAGAGGGCTCGTCCGCGGCATCGGGCGACGCTGCTGCCGGCACTACGTATAAAATCGGCGTCCTGCAGCTCACGGAGCACGCGGCGCTCGACGCTTCCAACGAGGGCTTTGTGGCCGCGCTCGACGACGCGGGCATTACCTACGAGATTGACCAGCAAAACGCTCAGAACGATCAGCCCACGTGCCAGACGATCGCGTCCAAGCTCGTGAACGACGGTGACGACCTCATCCTCGCCATCGGCACGCCCGCAGCGCAGGCCGTCTCGAGCGCGACCACCGACATCCCCGTCATCGGCACCGCCATCACCGACTTTGCCGAGTCCGGCCTCGTTGCCGATAACGACGCGCCTGGTGGCAACGTGACGGGCACCTCCGACCTTACCCCCGTCGCCGACCAGATCGAGCTTCTCGAGCAGCTCGTCCCCGAGGCAAAGACCGTCGGCCTGCTCTTCTGCACCGCTGAGGCCAACTCTGAGGTTCAGATTGCAATGGCCGAGGAGGCGCTGGACGCCGCGGGAATTGGCCACGAGCGCTACACCGTCTCGAGCTCCAATGAGATTCAGCAGGTCGTCGAGTCGATGGTGGGCAAGGTAGACGCCGTCTACACGCCGACGGACAACACCATCGCCGCAGGCATGGCCACTGTCGCCATGGTCGCCAACGAGCATCAGCTTCCCGTTATCGTGGGCTGCGACACCATGGTCGAGGACGGCGGTCTCGCCTCCTACAGCATCAACTACTACGATCTTGGGTACAAGGCCGGCCAGATGGCCGTGCGCATCCTCACCGAGGGCGCCGACCCGGCCGAAATGCCCATTGAGTACCTCGAGGCCGAGGATTGCCAGCTCATCGCCAACCAGCAGACGGCAGATGAGGTCGGCATCGACATCTCGGGCCTCGAGGGCGCAGAGATCGTCTAGTGCACGTTCGCCCTTTGGGGCTTCCCAAGAAAGGATTTCACCATGGCTACGATTATCGATCGCCGCATGTTCGCTAAGGGTTTTGCCGCTACCGCCGTGGCGACGGGCGCCGTCGCGCTCGCCGGCTGCAGCGGGGAGGAGGCGCCCGCCGGCTCCGGTGCTGCCTCCGGCGCCTCCTACAAGATCGGCGTACTGCAGCTCACCGAGCACAGCGCTCTTGATGCCGCCAACGCCGGCTTTGTGAAAGCGCTCGACGACTCCGGTATTACCTACGAGATTGAGCAGCAGAACGCGCAGAACGACCAGTCCGCCTGCCAGACGATCGCCCAGACGCTCGTGAACGACGGCTGCGACCTCATTCTTGCCATCGCCACCCCCGCCGCCCAGGCGGTTGCGGGCGCGACGAGCGACATCCCCATCATCGGCACCGCCATTACCGACTTCGCGGCCTCCGATCTTGTTGCCGACAACGATGCACCTGGCGGCAACCTCACCGGCACCTCCGACATGAACCCCGTCGCCGACCAGATCGACCTGCTCCAGCAGCTCGTTCCCGAGGCAAAGACCGTCGGACTTCTTTACTGCACCGCCGAGTCCAACTCCGACATCCAGATCGCCATGGCCAAAGAAGAGCTCGAGGCCATCGGCCTTACCGGCGTCGAGTTCACTGTCTCGAGCTCCAACGAGATTCAGTCCGTGGTCGAGTCCATGGTCGGCCAGGTCGACGCCATCTACACGCCGACGGACAACACCATCGCCGCTGCGATGACGCAGGTTGCCTCGATCGCCAACGAGGCCAAGGTCCCCACCATCTGCGGTGAGGTTGGCATGGTCGAGGCCGGCGGTTTGGCTTCGGTCTCCATCAACTACGAGGAGCTCGGTTACCGCGCCGGCGAGATGGCCGTCGAGATTCTCACCGAGGGCGCCGATCCGGCCGAGATGCCCGTCGAGACCATGAGTGCTGCCGAGTGCGACCTCGTCTTCAACCAGGCGACGGCCGATGAGATCGGCGTCGACGTCTCGTCGCTCGTGGACGAGGGCGGCGAGGACGTGAGCGCGGCGTAAGGCGCCTGAGCGTTTCCACTCCATTTCGCGACGAGCTCCGGTGGCAGGCTCCCGCGGTCCCTGCTACACTGTCACATTACCTGCGCCTCGACGGGAGCTCCCCCGTCGAGGCACATTTGGCTGAACGGAACGGACGGAGCGTCCGTGCAACGATAGGGAGGCTTTCGCTATGGGACTCGCGCTTCTGGGTGCCGTATCCCAAGGTATTCTCTGGGGCATCATGGTGCTCGGGGTGTTTATCACCTATAAGCTGCTCGACATCGCAGACCTGACGGTCGACGGCAGCTTTGCGCTCGGCGGCTGCGTGTGCGCCGTCATGGTGGTCGGCGGGATGGATCCCTTGCTCGCCATCGTGGTCGCCATGATCGCCGGCATGGTCGCGGGCGCCGTCACGGGCTTTCTGCACACCGTGTTTGAGATCCCTGCGATTCTCGCGGGCATCCTGACGCAGATCGGTCTGTGGTCCATCAACCTGCGCATCATGGGCAAGTCCAACACGCCGCTGCTCAAGAACGAGACCATCTTCAGCTCCGTGACCGATGCCACGGGTCTCTCCACCAACGTGGGCGCCATCATCGTGGGCGTTGTTATTGCGGTGGTCATTATCGTTGCGCTGTATTGGTTCTTTGGCACCGAGATCGGCTCGGCCTGCCGCGCCACCGGTAACAACGAGGCCATGGTGCGCGCGCTCGGCGTCAACACCAAGGTCACCAAGATGATCGCACTCACGCTCTCCAACGGCCTCGTCGGCCTCTCCGGCGCGCTCATCTGCGAGAGCCAGAAGTACGCCGACATCGGCATGGGCACGGGCGCCATCGTCATCGGCCTTGCCGCCATCGTGATCGGCGAGGTGCTCTGGCGCGTGCTGCCGGGTGCCAAGCTCCACGCCTTCGGCGGCCGTCTGACCTCCGCTGTGGTCGGCTCGATCGTATACTTCCTCATCCGCGCCATCGTGCTTCAGATGGGTATGGACGCCAACGACATGAAGCTGCTCTCCGCCATCATCGTGGCGCTCGCGCTCTGCGTGCCCGTGGTGTGGGAGAAGTACCAGCTCCGTCGCGCCTACGCTCGCGCTTCGCGCGAGCTGCCCGAAACCGAAGGCGCCACCACCGAAGGGGGGCGATAGGCGATGCTGACGCTCTCTCACGTTTCCAAGACCTTCAACGCCGGCACCATCAACGAGAAGCGCGCCCTCGTGGACTGCAACCTTCATCTCGCACCCGGCGACTTTGTGACGATCATCGGCGGCAACGGCGCCGGTAAGTCGACGCTCATGAATATGGTCGCCGGCGTCTATCCCATCGACGCGGGCACCATCACGCTCGACGGCAAGAACATCTCGCGCCTGTCTGAGCCGGCGCGCGCCAAGTACCTCGGCCGCGTGTTCCAGGACCCGATGATGGGCACGGCGGCTGACATGCAGATCATCGAGAACCTCGCCATGGCAAAGCGCCGTGGGCGCGCCCGCACGCTCGCCTGGGGCGTCACTCGCGCCGAGAAAGAGGAGTACGCCGACCGTCTGCGTGAGCTCGGGCTCGGGCTGGAGAAGCGTCCGACTGCCAAGGTGGGCCTGCTCTCGGGCGGCCAGCGCCAGGCGCTGACGCTTCTTATGGCCACGCTCACCGAGCCCAAGCTGCTGCTGCTTGACGAGCACACCGCCGCACTCGACCCCAAGACGGCCGCCAAGGTGCTCGACCTCACCGAAAAGATCGTGGCCGAGAAGAACCTCACCACGCTCATGGTCACGCACAACATGAACGACGCCATCCGTATGGGCAATCGCCTCATCATGATGCACGAGGGTCGCATCATCTACGATGTCCGCGGCGACGAGAAACGCTCGCTTACCGTGAAGGACCTGCTGCAGAAGTTCGAGGAGGTCTCGGGCGGGGAGCTCGCCAACGACCGCATGCTGCTGTCGTAGCGCAGACCTCGCTAAAGGCATAGACGACAAACGGCACCCCGCGGGGTGCCGTTTTTTTGGCGAGGGCACGGTGCTGCTCCTTCTTGCGCAAGATTAGGTACGGTGAAACATTGTGTACGGTGAAACCGCGCTCGTGTGGCGGGACGAGGAGCGTTTCCCCAGTTAGCGTATCTGGGAACCGAAGTTTAACCGTACACAATGTCTAACCGTACACAATTTTTGAGCTGGGGAACCGGCGCGGCG
The DNA here is from genome assembly GCA_949288855.1 of uncultured Collinsella sp. GTDB lineage: Bacteria > Actinomycetota > Coriobacteriia > Coriobacteriales > Coriobacteriaceae > Coprousia. The sequence continues at coordinate 8,914 of CASELS010000032.1, forward strand.
GCAAAGGGTGCGGTGTGGACAGCGTGTGCCATCATGCGGGAGGAGCTACTCCTCGAGGTAGCGTTTCCGCAGCGTGGCGCGGTCCTCCTCCGTGACCCCGAGCGCCTGCTTAAGGTAGCCGTCGATGCCGCCGTATTCGCGCTCAAGGAAGCGGACGGCAGAGTTTAGGGCCGCCATGCGCGCGGCGTAGTCGATCGAGTACTCAAGCGGCGCAAAGAGGTTCGTGGCGAGGTAGTCGCTCTCAATCTGGTCCCAAGACACGCCGAGCACCCACTCCACAAGCATGGACGCCATGCCGCAGCGGTCGCGCCCTACCGAGCAGTGCCAGAGCGCCGCTCCCTCCTCGCAGGCAAGAAGCGCCTCAAAGAACTGTCGGTATCCTTCAAGGCCGCCCGGACCTGCCAGGATAAAGGGATAGAACGCCTCCATAAAGGCATCGGGGTTTTGCGACGCCTGCGCCTTTTGCATGGCGACGGTCGCCTTGGTGGCGCGCTCCTGCGTGATGCCGGCTGCCTCCTCGGGCAGGATGTTAGCATGCACGTAGCGCGCGCCGGAGAAGTAGCGGATGGGGTCGGGGAGTTCGGAGAGCTCGATGTCGTTGCGCAGATCGACGATGAGGGAGAGGTGGTAGTCGTCGCGCAGGCGCTCGAGGTCGCCATCGCTCGCAAAGCCGAGCGCGCCCGAGCGCAGCAGCAGTCCCGGCTTGACGCGCCGTCCGTCGGCACCGATAAGCTCGCCGAGGTCGCGCGTGTTGGGCAGCACCTCAAAATCGATGCGTCCGTAGCCCTCGCGGCCGGCGGGGCCGGGCAGTGCCGGGCGTTCGACGTAATCGGGAAGGTTCTCGGTTAAACCGGTTATCACGCAATGCTCCTTTGACGGTTCCGCGCGCGGCCGCTGCCGGGCGCGGCGGTTTCTCACGGTTATGTATTGTGCCACCACCGCCTGCCGCGAATGTTAGGGAACTGTATGGAATAGCGTCTAGAGCTTGAGTAAGATAGAGGCGAGCAGAACGCTCAGCGACAACGAGCGGCCCGGCCGCTCTGGCATGGCGAGGAGGCCTCCATGAAGCTGTGGGACAAGATCAGAAAGACCGGTACGTCCGAGGAAGCCTATCGTCCCGAGCAGGCGACGTTTGCCGTGCGACCGGATACCGTATACGCCCCGGTCTCGGGCGTGCTCGTGAGCATCGAGGAGATCAACGACGAGATTGTCTCCTCTAAGTTGCTGGGCGAGGGTTACGGCATCCTGCCCGTCGGCGACGCCATCTATGCGCCGGCAGACGGCCGCGTGGTCATGACGACCGTCACCAACCACGCCATCGGCCTTCTCACCACGACCGGGGTCGAGGTCATCATCCATATCGGCTTGGGCACCGTGGCGATGAACGGCAAGGGGTTCACCAGCTACGTCAAGCAAGGCGACGAGGTCCGCGCCGGCACGCCGCTCATTGGGTTCGATTCCGCGGCGATCAAGGACGCCGGCTTTGAGGACGTGGTGACCGTGGTGGTGTCCAATGCGTCCCAGGTGGGACACATCGAGCACGCCGCCGTCTCCAACACGCTCATCGGCGACCGACCACTCGTGAAGATCGGTGACCCGCTGCTCGTCATTCGCTAACGGCAAAACGCCCAAACGCCTGAACCCCGGCGCCCCGACGGCACGCTTCGTCGGGGCGCCGTGTTGTTGGGCGGGGTTCGGTCGCGCCTTGTAGGTCGCACCTGCTATCATGGTGTGCGCACAACATCGCCCGCATGGTGGGCTCGGAAAGGAATCATATGGATCGCACCAAGATCGCGCAGCTCTACGCGGATGCCGAGGCGTTCGGCGGCAAGAGCGTCACCGTTGCCGGATGGGTCAAGTCCGTCCGCGACATGAAGAACTTTGGGTTTGTCACCATCAACGACGGCAGCTGCTTCCGCGACCTGCAGGTCGTCATGAATCGCGATGCGCTCGCCAACTACGACGAGATCGCGCACCAGAACGTCTCGGCTGCGCTCGTCTGCACGGGCACGGTCAAGCTCACGCCCGAGGCGCAGCAGCCCTTTGAGCTCACGGCGGAGGCCATCCGCGTAGAGGGTCCCTCGGCGCCGGACTATCCGCTGCAGAAGAAGCGCGCCACCGTCGAGTTCCTGCGCACCCAGCAACACCTGCGTCCGCGCACGAACCTCTTCCGCGCGGTCTTCCGCGTGCGTAGCGTGGCGGCCGCCTCGATCCACGCGTTTTTCCAGGAGCGCGGCTTTGTCTATGTCAACACCCCCATCATCACCGCGAGCGACTGCGAGGGCGCGGGCGAGATGTTCCGCGTGACCACCATCGACCCGGCGAATCCGCCGCTCGTGACGGCCGAGCAGGCCGCGGCTTCGGGCGGCACCCTTACCGAGGGGGATGTCGACTGGAGCCAGGACTTCTTTGGCGTGCCGGCGTCCCTTACGGTCTCCGGCCAGCTCAATGCCGAGAACTTTGCGATGGCCTTTGGCGACGTGTACACCTTCGGCCCCACCTTCCGTGCCGAGAACTCCAACACCACCCGCCATGCCGCCGAGTTCTGGATGATCGAGCCCGAGATCGCCTTTGCTGACCTTGCCGACGACATGGACCTCGCCGAGGCCATGCTCAAGCGCGTCATCCGCGACGTGCAGCAGAAGTGCCCCGACGAGCTCGGCATGCTCAACCGCTTTGTCGACAAGGGCCTGATCGAGCGCCTGGAGCACGTGGCGAGCTCCGACTTTGCCCGCGTGACCTATACCGAGGCTGTTCAGATTCTGGAGCAGGCCGTTGCTGCCGGCCACAAGTTCGATTACCCCGTGAGCTGGGGCATCGACCTGCAGACCGAGCACGAGCGCTTCCTTACCGAGCAGCACTTCAAGTGCCCGACCTTCGTGACCGATTACCCGGCCGAGATCAAGGCCTTCTACATGCGCCTGAACGACGACGGCAAGACGGTCGCCGCGGCGGACTGCCTGGTGCCCGGCATTGGCGAGATCATCGGCGGTAGCCAGCGCGAGGAGCGCCTGGACGTGCTCGAGCGCCGCATCGCCGAGCTCGGTATGGACGCCGAGCAGTACAAGTACTATCTGGACCTGCGCCGCTTTGGCACCTGCAAGCATGCGGGCTTTGGCCTTGGCTTCGAGCGCCTCGTGATGTATCTCACGGGCGTGGGCAACATCCGCGACGTCATCCCGCATCCGCGCACCGTCGGTAACGCCGAGTTTTAAACTCCCCTCGACCAGAGCGACCGGACTGCAGCACGCTACCTTGCCGTTCAGCTTCGTCGGCATGGCCCCGAGGCCTATGCCTTCTCGCTTCACGGCAATCTAGCGCACTGCAGCCGGTCGTTTCTCCTTTCACGGGGGAAGGTTCGGGCAAACCTGCGGCACATGGCTGGCCGTTTCCTTTGCTGGGATTAGAAGGGCCTCCCCGGCGCATGCCCTTGTGGGTAGCGCCGGGGAGGCCTGTTTTCACGAGCGGGCGCGGTCGCGTTCGTTAGCGCGTGCGGTCGCGTTCGTGTGCGGATGCGTCCGCGTTCGCGCGCGGGGCGCGTGCGAACGCGCCTAGTCGATGAGCTCGACCTGCTTGGTGGCGCAGCGGGCGCCGTCCGCGGTCACCTCGATGGTGTGGAAGTGCTCAGGCGCATCGATATCGGTGGTGTAGCCGTCATCGTCGTAGAGCGTGTAGGTGATGCGCTTGGCGCCGCCCATGTTGGCGAGCAGGCGCAGGTGGTCAAAGTCCATCGCCTGCGTGCTCGGCGCGGGCTGGGCGACGGGCACCACATGGCCGGGGCGGATGAAGAAGACCATCTCGTCAAGATCCAGCGACACGTAGTGGTCGCCCGCGGCGAGGTCCTCGATGTCGTAGTCGTCAAGCGCGCGATAGCGCACCATGCGCATGGGCTCGGGCAGATACACCATGCGGCCGCGCGCGTTCTCCTCAATCACGGGCGCGATCATGAGGGACTCGCCCACAAGCAGCTGGTCCTCGACGCGGCGTGCGCGCTCGTCCTCGCCAAACTCAAAGGCGAGGGGCTTGAAGTAGAGGTCGTCGGCAAGCGAGGCCTTCACAAACTCGCTGTAGAGGTAGGGGAGAAGCGCGTAGCGCAGCTCCACGATGCGGCTCATGGTGTCGACGTGCTTGAACGTGTCGAGCTCCTGCGCGCGGCGGCTCGCGGAGTGGTTGCGCATAAGCGGCGTGAAGACCGAGAACTGCAGCCAGCGCGTCATAAGCTCCTCGTTGGTGTCGCTGCCAAAGCCGCCGAGGTCGGGGCCGCAGTAGAGGAAGCCGCACATCTGAATGCCCGGCATCTGGCAGACGGCGAGCTTCAAGTGCGACCACCAGGCCATGTTGTCGCCCGTCCAGATACCGCTCACGCGGTGCATGCCAATCATGGAGCTGCGCGAGAAGAGCAGGATGCGCTTTTCGGGCGAGAGGCGGCAGAACGCCTCGCCCGCCGCGCGCGAGAGGTTGGAGCCAAAGAGGTTGTGCACGCGGTCGTGGCGCACGCGCTCGCCGTCGATGGTGTGGTAGAAGAGCTTGTAATCGGCGGGGTTGTTGGAGAGGTTAGAGAAGGTAGCGACCATGTCAAAGAACGTGTTGAGGTCGAGCTCTCCCTCGCGCAGCTCGTCCACCTTGGCATACGCCTCGGCCAGGCGCTCCTCGGTGTAGAAGATCGAGGGCTCGTTCATATCGTTCCAGAAACCGTCGATCCCGAGGTCGAGAAGCTTCTTGTACTGGTCGCCAAACCAGCGGCGGTTGTCGGGGTCCATGACGTCGACCAGGTGGCAGTGTCCGGGCCACACGCCAAGGGTGAAGTCCTCACCGGCGGCGTTCTTGCAGAAGCGGTTCTCGGCCACGCCCTCCTCGTACACGTCGTAGCCCGGCTCGACCTTGAGGCCGGCATCGATGATGGGGACGAGGTGGATGCCGTCGCTCTTGAGCTCGGCGGTGAGCTCCTCAAAATGCGGGAAGCGCTCGCGGTCGACGGTGAAGCTCTTGTAGCGCTCCATGTAGTCGATGTCCATGTAGATGGCATCGAGTGGGATGCCCGCCTTGCGGTAGCGGCGCGCGATGTCGCGGAAGTCGTCCTCCGTCTTGTAGAACCAGCGGCTCTGCTGGTAGCCGAAGGCCCACTTGGGCGGGATGTAGCTTCTGCCCACGAGCGAGCGGAACTGGCGGACGATGTCGGTGGGGTTCTCGCCCTCGATAAGGTAGAGGTCGCAGTCGGGGTACTCGAGCGCGACCTGGATGCGGTCGATGTCGGTCTCGCCCATGTCGAAGGAGATGACGCCCGCCGTGTCAAAGAAGGCGCCGAAGGTCTCGCGCCCACTCACGATAAAGAAGTTGTGGGCGCTGTAGAGGCTGTGGCGGTCCTCGGTGTGGCGCGCGTTGTCCATGCAGCGCGACACGTAGGTGAAGTTGCGCTTGTTGATGCCGCGTACCTGCTCGCCGAGACCGTAGACGATGTCATCGGGGTCCATCGTGTAGGTGAAGAAGAGCAGGTCGGTGAGGTTGCTGGCATCGAGCGGGTTTCCCTCGACCTCGCCGGGGTTGCTCACCTCGGTTGAGCGGTCGCGCTCGTGCTCGACGGGCTCGCCGGGGCGGTGTACGGTGAAACGGCGCACCTCGCCCGTCTCTGCCGCGGGCTTTGTAAGCACGGCATCCGTCTCGATGGGTTGTCCAAAACGATAGCGAACAATCATGAAGGCCAAACCTTTCTCGTATCGGTGCCTCGGCAGCGCGCCTTGGCTCTACGTGGGACGTTGCGCCACAAGATACCCCAGAGTGTCGGGTGGATTCTTGCGTGATTCGGCGGTATAACTATAACGATTATGACTTTCTTGCCAGGGAGGATGGTGCATATGCTCGCTCGCCTCAAAGAGGGTAGGGAACACGGCTCGGACCTCTTCCCGCTCGATACCTTTGACCAGCGCGCCCAAGCGGGGTGCGACATCGGCTACATCCACTGGCACGATGAGGTGGAGTGGGTCTATGTGGCAGAGGGCACAATTGACGTGTTTGAGGACGGCAGCACGCGCCGCGTGGGTGCGGGTGAGCTCTTTGCCGTCGAGCCCCGTACCCTCCACCGCTACAGCGCCGTGAGCGACTGCCGGCTCTTTGTGATCGTTTTTGACGGCGGGCTTCTGGAATTCGCGCAGGCGGACGTTGCGTCGCGCCGCTATATCGATCCGTACCGCTCCGGCACCTTGACGGTGAGAAATCCGGTGCGCGACGAGGGCGGCATCATCGGCGCGGCGTTTGAGGAGATTCTCGCCGACTGCCGCGATCTGCCCCCGTGCTTCACGCTCGACGTGCGGATATGCCTTCTGCGCATCTTCCAGGAAATCGTCCGCACGGGGAGCCTCGTTGAGAACGAGCGCGACCGTCACAGCCTCGCGGCGGCGGAGCGGGCGGTCCGCTACGTGCAGGACCATTACGCCGAGCAGATATCGAGCGCAACGCTCGCTCAGGTGAGCGGGTACCAGCCGCAGTACTTCTCGCGCTTCTTCAAGCGTGCGACCGGTCTCACCCCGACGGCCTTCATCAACCGCTACCGCATCGAGCGGGCCTGCGACGAGCTGCTGGATACCGACCGCTCGATCATCGATATCGGTCTCTCGTGCGGGTTCCAGTCCACGAGTTACTTCATCAAGAAATTCAAGGAGTTCAAAGAGGTCTCGCCCCAGCGGTACCGCAAGACGGTGCTCGGGAGCTACCGGGCGAACCGCGAGCATTATCAGGCGATCGAGGTCGGTGGGACAGGCGTTGACTTTGTCACGCCTGCTGACAAAAATAGCGTTTGTGCCTAAGAAACTTTGCCGCCTCGCGCGGCGTTTGACGGAAGAGGGAGCGCATGAAGTACGATTTCACGACCATCATGGACCGCCGCGGGCAGGACGCCGTTGCGGTGGACGGCCTGACCGACACGCCGACCGGCATGGCCCCCACCAAGCCCGCCGAGGGCTTCGATGCTATCCCCATGTGGGTCGCCGACATGAACTTCCCCGTGGTCCCCACCGTGCCCGAGGCGCTTATCGAGCGTGCCCGCCAGCCGCACTTCGGCTACTTCGAGCCGCGCGACGAGTACTTCCAATCCATCATCCGCTGGCACGAGGTCCGCAACGGCGTCACGGGACTGCGCCCCGAGCATATCGGCTACGAGAACGGTGTGCTCGGCGGCGTGGTGTCGACGCTTCAGGCGTTTGCCCGCCCGGGCGATGCGGTGCTGCTGCACAGCCCCACCTACATCGGCTTTATCGGCAGTATCGAAAACGCCGGCTTCAAGATTGTGCACTCGCCGCTCGTGCGCGACGAGGCGGGCGTCTGGCGCATGGATTACGCCGACATGGAGCGCAAGCTCGCCGAGCACAAGATTCACGTCGCGGTGATGTGCTCGCCGCACAACCCCTGCGGACGCGTGTGGGAGCGCGCCGAGCTCGAGCAGGCGATGGAGCTCTATCGCAAGTACGACTGCGTTGTCATCTCGGACGAGATCTGGTCCGACATCATTCTCCCCGGGCACACCCATACACCCACCCAGTCGGTCTCCGAGGATGCCCGCCAGCGCACCGTGGCGCTCTATGCGCCGAGCAAGACCTTCAACCTTGCGGGGCTTGTGGGAAGCTACCACATCATCTACAACGACTACCTGCGCGACCGCGTGGTCGCCGCCTCGTCCAAGGCGCACTACAACGAGATGAACGTGCTCTCCATGCACGCCCTCATTGGCGCCTACAAGCAGGAGGGCTACGAGTGGGTCGATGAGCTGCGTGAGGTTCTGGGCAAAAACGTCGACTGGGCGTGCCGGTATATCGACGAGCACTTCGAGGGCGTGCATGTGACCAAGCCCGAGGGCACCTACATGCTCTTCCTCGACTGCACCGAGTGGTGCGCCGCACACGGGCACGACATCGACTGGCTGCTTACCGAGGGCTGGCGCGTGGGCGTCGACTACCAGGACGGTCGCCCCTTCCACGGTCCCTGCCACATCCGCGTGAACCTTGCGCTGCCGCTTTCGCGCGTGCAGGAGGCGTTTGAGCGCCTCGACCGTTACGTGTTCAACGCGTGAGCGCGCCCGCAGCTGGGGCATCGTGCGCCGCACGGGGCGAATGACACCCCTCTGCGCAAAAATGCGTTTGCTGACCTCCTGTGAGCCCCTATGAGCTGGGACTTCTTTGGTGCCCTTTCCCCGCCGGGGCAAAAGGGCACTTTTCTGGGCAACAAAAGCCCAGATAAGCAGGGGGTTATTTTATAAACTGAGGCCTCAAAAAGGTCAGCAGATCAATTTTTGCGCAGAGCGTCGCGGCCAACCGCGCGTCAGGGCCGTTTGGGAGTCTTATTGTCGCGGTGACACGCCGATTGCCGCGGCGAGTGCGGCGACATCGCCCGTGAAGTGGAACGCCTGCATGCCGGCGACCTCGGCTCCGCGACAGTTGTCCGCGTTGTCGTCGACAAAGAGGCACTCCGCCGGCACGAGTCCATAACGCCTGCAAAGCAGCTCGTAGATGGCGGGATCCGGCTTCATGAGCTTCTCCTCCGCGGAGACCACGCGTCCTTTCATAAGGGGGTAGGCGGGGCAGTGGTCGAGCTGCTCGTCGATGCGCGTGCCGGCGTTCGAGAGCAGGTAGAGGTCGTAGCTTTGCTCGTATAGGCGGCAGGCAAGGTCGTTTACCTCGGGGATAGGCTCGGAGTAGCGCGCCCAGTGGGCGGCCATATCGTGCAAGTTGGGCCAGAGTCGTTCGGGCAGGTGCGCCTCGGCGATGCGCATCATGGTCGGGTAGCCGATGGTGCCCGAGTCCAGGAGCGCCCATTCGCCGCGCCCAAAATAGGCGGCCTGCAAGAGCGCGGCATCCTGCTCGTTATCACAGAAGCGCGTCGCAAAGTACGGCCCGTTGAAGGTCATGAGTACGTTGCCCATGTCAAAGACGATGTTTTTGATGGAGCCGGCGGACGTGTTCATGGGCCCTCCCGAAGATGCGTTGTCCCGTACAAAAATATGATAACGATTGGTGCGCGCCGTCGCGAAAGTTAGCCGAGGTGTGTATAGTAAGGCGGAATCACGTGATGCCGATGCCCGGCGCGCACACTGCTGAGGTGTTTATATAGGGATGGGGGACCGAGCATGACGCTCGATGAACTCGAGATTGGCAAGGACGCCATCGTTGCGTCCGTTGACTGTGACGACCCGTCGCTTCGCCAGCACATCTTCGATATGGGTCTTACGCCCGGTATCGAGGTGACCATGATCAAAC
>CASELS010000033.1 GCA_949288855.1 uncultured Collinsella sp.
ATCGGCATACTTGTTTCAATCCACGCGCCCGTGAAGGGCGCGACTCTGCCATTTTCAACATCCCTTCGTCAGAAGTAGTTTCAATCCACGCGCCCGTGAAGGGCGCGACTGGGCCACGACGCCATAGCGCTCGACCTCGACGCGGTTTCAATCCACGCGCCCGTGAAGGGCGCGACGCCGCTGTGCGGCGAGTGGCCGGGGACCAAGAGGTTTCAATCCACGCGCCCGTGAAGGGCGCGACCCGAGTCTCAGCATCAAGCAGTTCCAGCGGGAGCTGTTTCAATCCACGCGCCCGTGAAGGGCGCGACCTGCATGACGGCGGAGCCCTCGGTCATGCTGGTGATGTTTCAATCCACGCGCCCGTGAAGGGCGCGACGCGTGCGCCGTAGCGGTAGCGCGTGATGAGCGCGGTTTCAATCCACGCGCCCGTGAAGGGCGCGACCCTCCGGGTAGTGCGGGTTGGGCGGGTTGCCCTCGTTTCAATCCACGCGCCCGTGAAGGGCGCGACCCGTCCGGCAGCTCGGACGAGGACGAGGACGCGACGTTTCAATCCACGCGCCCGTGAAGGGCGCGACTAGACTCGGTAGGGTCGAGACGATCGTTTACCTGTTTCAATCCACGCGCCCGTGAAGGGCGCGACTGTCTAATTGTCCTATTTGAGTCGCTTCACCGCAAATCATTATGCAATTCTCTAGGTACATGCTTGCTTTTCGCATCACCAAGGTAGGTAAAATGTCGTTATGCAACTCTTGAGTTGCGCGAACCCCCTTGGCAAATGTCACCGCTTTGGGTTCGCGCAGGCATCTCGTGTGCTAGATGAGCAACAATCCCTCGGGATCGTACGTGTCATTCAACCCAATACGCTCGACTCGAGGTTTCCAATTCTTCCCTAAATTGTAGAAGAGAACACTGTCCTTCTTATCATCAATAATCTTTCTAATATCATGCTTGAGAACTTCATACTGAGCCGGATCAACTAAACACTCGAAAACCGAGCACTGTACCCTCTGACCATACTGCACGCATAGTTTGGCCACGCGGCGCAGCCTACGCGCTCCAGCAGCATCGTCCGTAGCGACGTCATACGTTACGAGGACATACATGAGCTACCTCCACATACATGCCGGATAGTCATCCAAGTCGCCACGCAGGTACCGCGCCAAAAGCTGCGCTTGCACAAACGGAATGAGCCCCATAGGTATTCGTTGTTTGAGAAATGGGTGCAGGATCTCCTCTTGCTTTCGTTGTTGCCAGAGGCCAAGAACCTTCTTGAGAGCTCGCTCGCTGAAGGAATACCCACCTTCTGAATCGACTTTGAAATCAGACGAATCAATCTGTCTTCTATTGAAGAGCGCTAGTACAAAGCGGTCGACGTAAGGCGCACGCAGTTCCTCAATCAAATCAAGGGCTAGGCTCGCCCTTCCTGGCCTGCATGAATGCAAATACCCTAGCTGCGGATCAAGACCAACTGATTCGCACGCAGTTGCCAGCTCTCGTGAAAGCATTGAATAGAGCAGCGAGAGCGCCGCATTCACCGAATCTTTCGGGGGCCTTCTTGACCTACCGCCAAATAGCTCCCCGGAATTCTCGCAGCGAAGCAAGCTACCGAATACTGAGAAATACTTATGCGCTGAATCTCCTTCAACGCCAAGAAGCTCGTAGAGGGAGCCCGCCACCAAGGCCGCCGACACAGATGACTGAAGAGTCTCGATTGTCGAACCCAACTCATCATGAAGCTCCGGATAGTCCCGAGCATAATGCTGCAAGACAACGACGGAGTTATGCAGCTTTCCCAGCAGAAATCTCTTTGCCAAACGAAGGCGGGCATCCTCATCGTCGGCGCGACGATACTGTTCCCTACGAAGAAGTACGTTTCCACTCATCGGTCCTTCAACCCGAGCTTTGAACCGTCCACGCTCGTCAAGAAGCACGACACCAACCCCGTGTTCAGCACACGCCGACAAGAAAGCGGCGCTACAGCCCACGTGTCCGAAGAGAACGACTCCTTCAAGCACATGAAACGGGACGCTCATCACCTGCTTCCCGTCAACGTCAACAGAAATTGCATCTACCTTCTTTCTTACCAGAGCATCAGGGTTGGTCACATATAACGTGTTGAGCAGCCTTTTCAAGATAGTCTCCCATCTTCCAGGCCAAATTCTTTCCAGTATTCGTCGACACGTCGCCCGATAATTCTCGGAAGGCATTCGTTTTGCAGAGAGCAGCGTTTGCACTTCCCGCTGTTCTCTCCCATCGGAGTAAGACCTTGCGAAAATAGCTCATGCATTCTCTGAGCCAGGCTTGCGACCCGCTCCCTCAGCTCCCGAGTTATCTCAACGTCCTCTCTTCTTCGAGTTTCCCCATAGAAAAGGGCACCCGCATTAATGCGGGCGCCCTCCATCTCCTCCAAGCACAACGCCTGGGCACAAACCTGCAGACGGTCCCAGTCCTCAACCTTGGGCTTTCCAACTTTGTATTCAACCGGCATGACGGGAAAAGCCCCCTCCGCACGATATTCGACAATGTCGGCGACCCCATAGATACCCAAGCGATGGCTCACGAGCCTCACGTTGCGCTCCGCGCGTACCCCCGCTCGGCACGAGTAGCCAGCAGTGTCGACCCGCTCGTGAAAGAACCTGCCTCGTAACGTGTCAGAGCTTTCCTTCCACAAGCCCTCAACGTGGATAAGGGCCCACTGACGCTCGCAGAATGCCATATGTTGAAGACCCGAGAGAGGGAGCAGATCGTCATCGGAATACATGGTGGATTCCGGGTCTTATGCCGAGGGCGCAATATAGTCGAAGACGCTCACCTCCACGCCATCGGGCAACGCATTCTCGTCTACCGTGACGCAATAGTCTGCATACGATCGCACGGCCTGATCACTTGAACTAACCCTGTCAACGTGAACAAGCTCAAACAGCTTTTCCGCCGGAGCATTGCCAAGTCGGCTCTCATGCTTGAACACGACGAGCTTTCTCGAGGTCATGAGGCCGCGAGATGCGCTCCTATCGTTCTCGAACATGTTCATAAGCGCCTCCCAGAGCAAATCGAGATCAGCTTGGGAGAAACCCGTCCTCTCGGCAAGCGGGGCAGAGACGAATCCCTCGATGCGGTAGAGCCCATACGGAACGTACTGCTTGCGCCCCATCGTCTTGTTCTCCTTGTCCTCCTTTCCCTCCGTCGCCGCCATACGGGTAATGCTCATCTCAAGGGGCATAACTGGGTCAACCGACTCGCCAAAGCAGAGCTGAACCGGGCCACGTACTTGCCCGCAATTCCTCTTCGTTGTCATGACGGCACCAAAGGTACGAATGTCGTAGAAGTTCTCACACATGAACTGTGTAACTTTGCGCTGGTCCTCGACGCTTTTCGGCAACTTTTTGTCGGCAAGCGGAAGGTTGTGGTGCTTGTAGGCCATCTCGTTTCTCTCGTTGAGAATGGCGCCCTCCTGGACGTATATCTTGTATCCGAGCTCACCGTCATCAACGTCCGGGTCGTCAATCGAGCAGCCTTTGACAAGGTCGACATAGTTCCTAATCTTGCGCTTGATGCACACGTCAGAGATGATGCCGCAACCAGTTTCGGGATCAATGCGCGGGAGGTTACCGGCATCAGGATCACCGTTCGGGTTACCGTTCTTCACGTCACAGATGAAGACAAAATCATAGCGATTCTTGATGGGCTCAGGCATGGTTACTCCCCCTTGGATTCGTTTTCGCTCTCAGCGTCAAAGTTCTTCTCGCCATTGGAGCTCTTGCTATGCCGAAGGTCATAGCGCTCCTGGTAATACCCGATGAAGAAAGCTCCCTGGTCGTCCATGTCAAGGATCTTAGGTAGGCCACCATCTCCAAGACGGTTGCCAATGATTTCGTTCAGCTCACTCTCAAGCTGTTTTGCCATCCGGTGCTTCTTATCCTTGCGGAGCTTGCTCAGATGGTTCTGGCAGTTAAGCAGCAAGGGCTGAAAAACCCTGGACGGAGTTGAAGAAGCGGCTCCGATATACCGATCACGAATAGTTGCGTTGACATCATCCCCCAAGGCACCCTGCTGCGCTCTCTCCATCACCGCAAACAGTCGCCCCCAGAGATAACCAACGTTGGTGTTGTCTCTGTTCAAAGCCATGTCGAAGTTCTCCTCTCTAGAAAGCTCGACTCCCTTACAACGGGCCCGCCTCACTAGGCATCCCTTCAAAATCGCGGCACGCTGGCCCAGATCCCACTTGTTGTTGGCACCGTGATCCGCTCTCATTCTTGAAAGAATCAGCTGCTCAAACGAAAGGGGGAAATCTGTTCCCCGCAGCATCGCTTCAAAGCTTCTACTGACTAGAGTGGACGGGACGTTCTCAGACTTCCCGAGGCACGCTGTCTGAAGAAGGAAGCTCCAGATCGAGTACCTGTCCACCCCAATCATCGCAGTATCGCGAAGATAGTCCCCGTAGTTTTCCGCAAGCCTCCCCAGAGACTGGCGCTCATAGAAGCGCACTGAGAGCCTCGCGGCATTAGGCGAAACGCCAAGGATGCTAAACCCCACATTCCCATCGAAATCGGAAAGGGGCAATCCCTTGCGCATTTCCTCAAAAGCACGCTGTATCAGTTCGTTCGTTGTGTCGTCCTCCGCAGGGCTCCTTCCGTTCAGCATCAGGGCAACTAAGGCGTTCTCCGGCGGAGCTGGGCAATCGGACCAGAACGTGACGATTGTATTCCCGAGAGTAATTCTTCTGTCGCGATTACCCAGAAGGTACTTAAGCGCCGTCCCCGCCTTAAAGGCCACGTCCCTTGAAATCGAGGCGTTATACGCCTGCTTCTTTCCATAGGACTCTGTCGCATCAAAGTTGAACGAGACAAGCGACGCTCCGGAAGACTGTGCACCAGGAATCCCCGTTACCTGCGGGAAGAGACGAGCAATAGGGCCGTGCTGCCCCGTAACGGAGCACCATCCTTCTGGTTCGTCCGACGGCAAGCTCGTCAGATAGCTTGTCCAAGCATCTCGTATGGCCTCTCGGTCATGGATGTAGTTCCCCGGCCTTTCAAAGCAGAAAACTACCATCCTGCTTGATGCCAACGCATCAGCCTGTTCATCAGAAATTGCAGGAAATGGACCCCCTCTATCGAAAAAACTGAGAACTGCTCGCGCCGCAGCGTCTTCACAACCGTCAAGCACCTCATGGTGCAGTTTTCGAGAACGTTCGTGGCTCGCTCCCCCATCCGTCGACCCGACGTCAAGGAGATACGAAGCCTTGTCACAGAGAAAATAGGGCTTCGGGGTCTTGCCAGATCTTCCGTCATGCTCTGGAACCAGCATCTCGAGCGGATGGAGCTGGTCCTTCTCTCCCTTTACTCCAAGATGCAGGACTCCTTCAACATCACCTTGGGCGTTGAGGACAACTGCCCAATCCACCTTCTCCATGCTCCATCCTGGAGACGGTATTTCGTCGGACAAATCTGCCTGTTGAGACAGCCTGTCGTAGAGAGAAGCCAGTTCTTGAAGAATCATGAGACCACCTGCTCCCGCGAGGAGGCTACGTCGATGATTCCATGCCGCATCACGGCTCTGAAGAAGAGGGGATCTGGAGAGTCAGGATTGGAAAAGTCGAGGTCGTAGAGCATATATCCCAGGTCCTTCTCCGGGACATCTCGATAGAACCCTTGAAGAGATTCATCGCCCTCCACAAGCTCGACTGCTGCCGGAAACTCCCTGCACCCCAGAACCGGCTGAACGAAGTGCTGCCCCTTCCTAAGACGCCTCATGACGATGTTGTAGTGCTTCTCAGGACCATCGTCCTGTTCGCCAGCGCAATCTGTCATCTCGAAATGGGCATCGATAAGATAGGAGACGTCCCGCAGATAGGTTGTGGCCCGCTGCTGACGGCTCTCCGAGGCCGCAATGTACAGCGCAGTGTCCTTCTCGTATGCCTTCTTAGCATTCGCATAGCTAAGTTTGCTCTCGAGCTCGTTGCGGCGGAACGTATCGAAGCGAATCTCGTTGAGAACCTCAATGCGGTCGATGACCCATCGAATGGAGGGCTTCCAGTAGATTGCCTCGATAATTCCTCGCGCTGCTGAGGGGGTGATGACGTCGTAGCTCACCCTTTCGGCCTTCATCTCCGGCCTCGTAAAGCAGGCACGCGGACCAGAGACGCGTATGCGTATACCAAATCCCACACTATCCTCCTTTCGACCACTAGGAATCTCGTTAGCAGACTAGGCTCATAGGCGCTCCCTCCCCTGGATCCAAAAGACCGACGGCATCGCTGTATGTCTGCCTGCAATCATGCTCTAGGGACAGGACATTAATTGGGGCATATGTCTTGGTATCCACGATCCCTGACCGCTCAAGCTCAATAAGGAGCCACTGGGCGACTCCCACACTGGAGCGCTGAAGCCTGGACGCAAATGCCGACGCTGGCACGCCTTGAGCACAGGCCCTTTGGAGTTCGCTCAGTAGGTCAAATCCCTTCTCGCCCCACGGAACAAAAACCGGGACGGAGGTGTCCTCAATAATGCGGTACTTGTTTGCATAGTCCTCGAAGTTCAAGGCCCCAAATATTGATATTGGCTTGTCATTGAGAAGGCCCCTTGAAGTCATTGCCGAATATAGCCCCTCAGCATCAAGCCCCTTACCAGTGGCCACCCCATATCTGCTCTCAAAAAACTCCTTGGACATCGAGAGGTCGAGGGTGTTGTCATGCTCGCCTATGATGAGCCTTGCGATGTCCTTCATCTGGCCGAGCCAACTTCCATCGAGATGCTTACTGGATAGCCCAAGATCAACCTCGTCGGATATCTCAAAAACGTGGACTACGCCTTCAGGGAGCTTCCCTTCGCGGTTGCATCTCCCGGCGGCTTGAACCAAAGAGTCGATACCAGCCATCTCGCGATAAACCACCGGGAAGTCAACGTCGACGCCTGCCTCAATAAGCTGGGTTGAGATGACGATGCATCGCTTCCCTGTCGACAGGCACTGCCGGACCTTAGCAAGAATCCCCGAACGATGCAGAGGCGTCATGTTTGCGCTGAGATGGAAGACCCCCAGATTGTCCTCATCACAGCGTCCTTCCTCACAAACCCTGTTGACGACGTCTTCGTAGATGACGCGCGCCTTCTTCTTTGTCCCCACGATGCAGAGCACCTGCTGACTAGAGGTCAGCGCGCCAACCAGCTCCTCTTCCTTAAGACCGCCCTCTATCACAAACCTAGCCCTATACCCAAAGACGGATAGGAGCTCATCTTGATGAGACACTATTTCACGTGGATTGGCCCCAAACGGCCAAAGTCCCTCTAGCGCCGGCTGGGTAGCTGTGCAGAGAACCACAGTCACGTTGAAGTCCGCCACCAGCTCCTCAAGCATTGCGAGGGATACTTTGAGAAGGTTGTCCGGAAGCATCTGAGCCTCATCAAGAACGATGACGC
The DNA here is from genome assembly GCA_949288855.1 of uncultured Collinsella sp. Lineage (GTDB taxonomy): Bacteria > Actinomycetota > Coriobacteriia > Coriobacteriales > Coriobacteriaceae > Coprousia. The sequence goes on from CASELS010000033.1 coordinate 7,413, forward strand.
TGTTGGCTATGTTGTGAAGCTTCCTGCACTTTGATGGCCTGTTTGAGAAGAGCGACTCCAGCAGCTGGACGTTTGTTGTCACAACAAGCGGCGCATCCCAATTCTGAACAGCAAGCCGCTCTGCAAGCCTTCGTTCGTCGTTGTCAACTACATCGAAATCGTAGTTCGAGTGATGCTCTAGCACATTGTCGTCGCCCAATACCGATCGAAAGACTTGGGCGTTTTGCTCAACGATACTCGTAAAGGGAATTGCGTAGATTACCCGACTCATATTGTTTGCTGATGTATGGCGCAGTGCGAACGAAAGCGAAGCGAGCGTCTTTCCGCCACCAGTAGGAACTGTCAGCGTATAGATACCAGGTGCCCACTTTGCCGCCGACCGGCAATCCTCGAGAACCATAGCGCGCATTTTATTCACGCGCGAAGGCGTGGCAGAGGACTGCAGAGACTCCATGTAAGCATCAAGCTTCTGAGACAGCTTGGCCATGCTATCACGGTGGATGCCATCTCTAGCTGCAGAGACATCAGGAGTTAAGAAATGCTCTGTATCGAGATAGTCAGCGTCAACCAGGCAGGAGAAGAGCATTCTTACGAGGACGGATGTCGAGAAGATTCCTCGTGACATAGCGACGTCTATTTCGCCGGATAAAGCGAGCTTTTCTAAAGGAATGGGTTCCAACGATTTTCCGCCTGGAATACTGATGCCGACGTTAGCGGCGTATTCCTCAAACTCTCGCGCGATGTTGCCTATTCCCTCTTTGTCCAAACGGCTTTTAAGGGGAGTGCGCTCGCCGCGTACCCCATTGGGCATGCCTCCATGATGCCCTACAAGCGCAAAGGCAAGAAGCCTTCCGTTGGCGTCTCCCAACTCACTTCTGTATCGAGACAGGGCCTCCCATGCGCCGGGAGCCGAGTGGTCGGCCTGCTCCCCCGATCCGTGAAGCCTTCGCTGGAACGCGGGACTCACTTTGCCAGCATCGTGGAGAATGCCGAGGGCACGACCCCAGCTCTCGTAGCCAAACGAGGCCGCGAAAGACGCAGCGCGGTCCGCAACATTGAGCAGATGGTCTTCAAGGGACTGCCACTCGTTCTCTTCGGCGTCTTCCTTGGTGTGAGCGTAAAGTACAGATGGAGTTGAAAGCATGTTGCAATCCCCCACCTTAGGACGTTGTTTCCATACACCTCATAATAATAACTATTCATTGAAAGGTTTTTAAAGTTTTCCCTGTTCCCGTGACAGAAAAGGCGGCGAGCGGTTTATTTCGCTCGCCGCGCCGCCCAAAAGGGCGAACAACCTCTCAATATTTCAATCCACATTCGTCCCGTACGAATGACAAGCCAAGTGTAGCCGAACTCCATCGATGGTACTTTCATCGCGGCCTTGGTACGAATAACGACCTCTTGTTCTTAACCGCATTTTCTCGGTATCGAGAAAAGCAATAAAAAACCGTACTTCCACCCTTCTTTTGTATTTGATGCTGTTATTTGGCCGAAAACGCCGTTTTTCGTACCGAGAAATACCGTGCAATACCGAGGACTGGGAGCAACACAATACTTGACGCAAGCAGCATCTCAGCCAGGTGCATCCTGGAATTGAAATTGAGAGGCCAGCATAACCACAGGCCGTGGATTCAGCAGCATAGCGAGAGACGGGGAGAGACAGGCTTTCTTCACGGCACACTCCGAGAGCCCCGTTTCGTCTTTTTTTATTTCTTGTTTTTCAATTTGAGATGAGAGGCAGCCGCGAGCAGCTTCGGGAACTGCGACCTCAACCGAAAAAGGGCCCGGGAGCATCACTCGCCTCCCGGGCCCGCACGCACTATCCGCCGGCACCTACACCGTCATGCCGCCGTCGACGGCCAGGACCTCGCCCGTCACGTAGGACGCGAGGTCGCTCGCCAGGTAGACGAAGGCGTTGGCCACGTCCTCAGGCTGGCCCACGCGCTTGAGCGGGATGGCCGCCGCGATGGGGGCGATCATCTCTTCGGGCAGGCTCGCCACCATGTCCGTGGCTGTGACGCCCGGCGCGACGGCGTTCACGCGGATGCCGTGCGGCCCCAATTCGCGCGCAAGCGAGACGGTGATGCCGTTCACCGCGAACTTGGACATGGGGTAGGCAACGCCGGAGGGTTGGCCCATCTTGCTCACCATGGAGCTCGTGTTGATGATGACGCCACCCTCGCCGAGCACGCGCGACGCCGCCTGGCAGCCGTTGAGCACGCCCTTGACGTTAACGTCGATGATCCTGTCAAACTCCTCGGGCGTGTAGGCGTCAAGCGGCGTGGACTGGGAGATGCCGGCGTTGTTGCACACGATGTCAAGCCCGCCAAAGCGCTCCGCCACCTGGCGGAAAGCGGCCTCGAGCTCGGCCTCGTCGGCGACGCTCGGCCAGATGGCCATCACGGGAGCGTCGGGGTTTTCGGCCAGGATGCCATCGAGCGCGCGCTGGGCGGTCTCCTCGCGGCTCCCGCAGAACGCCACGTTGGCGCCCTCCTCCAGGAAGCGCTTCACGATGGCGAGGCCGATTCCGCGCGAGCCTCCGGTGACGACGGCGGTCTTTCCCTTGAGCAGCATAGCGGTTGTCCCTTCTACGTGGGGTTGGTTTGAACTGCCGCCGTCCTATCCGGCGGAGGCAGGAGGGGCGAGAAGAACGAGCGGCCGAGGCCGTCACGCAATGTCGAGCACCGCCTGATACGCCTCGCGGATGGCGTCGAGCGCCAGGCGCGGCGCCTCCTTGGCGTCGCCCACCACGGTGCACGGGATGCCACGTGCCTCGCACGCCGCCCTGAGGTCGTCGGTCGGACGCGGCTTGGAGCCAACCGCCATGATGACCACGTCGGCCGGCACGTTCTTCTCGGCACCGTCCACCTTTACCGTTACCGCGCCGTCCGCGATAGCGGTACAGGTGGCGTTGGTGAGGACCGTGATGGGCTCTTGGGCGAGCGACATCTGCGTGGCGGTCTTGCGCATCTCCCCCATCTCGACGAGGATCGCGTCGCGCATCTCGATCACCGTGGACGCGCGGCCCTGCCCGGCGAGGTGCTCGGCCACCTCAATGCCCACGAGGCCACCGCCGATGATGGCGACGTCGCCCTCGGGGAGTTCGGCACCGGAGAGAACGTCGCGGGCGTCGACGACGTTGTCACCGTTCGCCCCGGGGATGCTGGGCACGACGGGCTCCGAGCCAATCGCCACGATGACGGCATCGGGCGCAATCTCCCCCACAAGCTCGGGCGTCACGGGCGTGTTGAGTCGGATGTCAACGCCGAGGTCCTCCAGGTTCTTGATGGCCATGTCGCACGCGTAGGTGAAGTCGCCCTTGCGCGGCGCCACGCCGGCGAGCGCGAACTGGCCGCCCAGGTGGTCGGACACCTCGCAGAGAATGGGCGTACACCCACGCTTAACCAGGTCCTCCGCCGCCTCGATGCCGGCGATGCCGCCGCCCGCGACGAGCACGCGCCTGGGCTCCGCCACAGGCTCGAGCGCCATGGCGCGCTCCTCAAAGAGCGCGGGGTTGCGCAGGCAGGTGATGTGCTCGATCGAGGGATCGGCAAGCGCGCGGTAGAAGTAGTCGTAGCAGCCCTGGTCGCAGCCCACGCAATACTTGATGGACGCCAGCTCGCCTGCCTTGGCCTTGTTGCAGAAGTCGGCGTCGGCGAGCTGGGCGCGCGCCATGACCACGAGGTCCGCCTTGTCGTCGTCGAGGATCTGCTCGGCAAGCTCGGGGCGGTTGATGCGCCCGCAGGGCATGGTGAGCATGCCGGTCTCGCGACGAATCCGCGCCGCCGGCTCAACGTTGAAGCCGTTGGGGAGGTCCACCGGAGGCGTCTCGTAGATGAGGGCGGCCGAGAGGATGTTGCCGCGCGAGACGTTGAGGACGTCGACCCCGTGCTCGCCCGCGCGCTTGCAGAACTCGATGACCTCCTCGGGCGTGAGGCCGCCCTCGAGGTAGTCGTCCTGCCAGCCGATGCGCATGAAGAGCGGCATGTCCTCGGGGATGTTGGCGCGGATGGCGTCGATGCACGCGAGCGGGAAGCGCATGCGGTTCTCCAGGCTGCCGCCCCACTCGTCGGTGCGGTGGTTGATGCCGCCAGAGAGGAACGAGTGCGGCAGGTAGGTGTGCGCGCAGTGGAACTCGACGGCGTCGAAGCCGGCAGTCGCGGCGCGCGCTGCGGCGGCTCCGAAGGCGTCGATGACCTCGTGGATGCGCTCGACCGTGATGCCCGGAAGCGTGAACTCGGGGGACATGGGCATGTCGGAGGGCACCAGAATCTGCGCGGTGGGGTCGCTTCCCACGGCGAGCGCGCCCTGCCAGAGCTGCACGGCAATGTGCCCGCCCGCCTCGTGCACGGCGTCGCAGAGCCCAGTGAGGCCAGGGACGAACTTGTCCTCCGCAATGGAGAGGAAGCCCGTGGGCGAGCTCGCCGCATCGACGGAGCAGACCTCGGTGGTGTTAAGTCCGCAGCCGCCCTTGGCGCGCGCCACGTGGAAGTCGATGAGCTTCTGCGTCACCGACTTTCCGTCTTCGCTCGCCGCGGACTCGTGCGTGCCCATTGCCGACATGACCACACGGTTGGGCAGCTCGAGCCCCCGGATCTTGATGGGTGAGAACAGCTTGTCAAACATGGGGCCTCCCTGTGGACGCGACAAACCAAGCATGGCGCACAAACTGCCCCTACCCTACCCAGCAACGGGCGAGAAGAACGCGGGGCTGTGCGACGCTCGGCGTAGGGCGCGACGTTACTCGGCGAACGCACAAAGCTTGACAGGCCCTTATGGGGTTGTTACTCGAGGTTTGTGGCGATGCGGCACGTTGGAGCCCGTTGGAAACGTTGCTCAGAAAAGTCGAGTGAAGTTTTCTGAGCGAACGGTGACGAACGCCGGGGAGCTATTCCGCTCGCCCTCAGAACAGGCACGCCTCGATGAGGTCCTTGCCCCGCAGCTTGTCGAGCCACTCGGCCGGGATCCCCTCGATACCGTAGACGATGCCGGCGAGCGCTCCAGCGACGGCAGCCGTGGTGTCCGCGTCTTCCCCGAGGTTCACTGCGGCGAGCACGCACTCGGCGTAACTTGACGTGTTGGCGAGGCACCAGAGCGCGGCGTCGAAGGTGTGGCGCACGAAGCCGGTAGAGCGAATCTTGTCCATGGGGCATGCGGCGACGTCGCCCGCCACGTCCGCCGGGCCCGCGCCGGCGATGAGGTCCCGTGCGATGTGCACCATGGCGACGCACGCCTCCGTCGAGGTCGGGTGCGCGTGCGTGATCGCGGAGACGGCACGCACCTCGTCGTCGGTGGCGTCGGTGAACGCGAGCGGGACCGTACGCATGAGCGAGCCGTTGCCGTTGTCCCACTCCCCCGCAAGGCCGCGCCCACGCTCGAGCGCCTCGCGCGTGGCGTTGCCCACGTCGAAGAGCCCGTCGACCGTGTAGGCGCCCTCGCGGTACCACCGCACAAAGCGCCCGCGGATGTCATCGACGTCAATGCGCCCCAGCTCACGATAGCTGTCGCAGATTGCAAGCGTCATCGACGTATCGTCGCTCCACGTGCCAGCCGGCTTGTTGTGGCTGCCGTGGCCGACCATGCCCGTGCAGCGGAACGAGCCACGGGGGCGGAACTCGTATGGAACTCCCAGCGCGTCAGCCACCGCCTGGCCGTAGACGCTGTCGCGAAGTGTTGGCATGGCGGGAGCATCATTTGCAAGCCTAACCCTATCGCGTAAGACATGGAAAAATAGCAGACTTGTTAAATTATGAATCATCTTTGAAGAATTATTGTAAATCAGCTTCATCGCTCTGCGCTTTATTAAAGTCATCCAATGCATCTTTATCAATCCTAATCTCAACAACCTCAAGGATTTGACTTAAAATTGCAGGGAAGAAATCTTTATTAATTTGTTCGGCTATAGATGAAGGCGCATGGCCATTTCGATATTCTTCTGGCAATTCTACGACTAGTAGAACAAGCTTCGTCTTTTTATGATTAAACTCTCCATACAATTTAATTTGTGAAATCATTGTATAAAGTTTATAGCGGTAAAAGAACGGGTTTGTGTGCTGGACATCAATGAAGTACTCAATTGAATCGGTCTTTACATATGCATCAAAAGAGATGCCCGCACTCATGATTGGATCATCCAAATCAAGGTCCCTTGAAAGCTTGACACCCTGAATTACGGAAAAGGGAGACAGACCGAGCATCTCCGCGAATTTCTGTAGAGCATATTGCTCGGAAAGCTTTCTAATGTTCCGAGTAGATGCACCGCAAATAGTATTGTGAGTGCTATTTTGATCTTGTTCTGCCTTAGGCAATATCGCAGTACTTTCAACTTGACAAGTTGAATCCGCTGGAAATCCCCTCTCTCCATTAGGCTGTGTACTAGCAGAACCCTCCTCGTTAACATCTTCATCAAAATTCTTTTGCAACATAGAATCTTTTATAGATTGTGATATATAATTTATGTTCTTATTTGATACTGAAGAAACAATCATCGAAAGTTGGCTCCGAAGCTCAGAAGTTTCCTCTCTCGCCGCCGCAAGATCTTCCTTTAGCTCTCCAGAGCGGCGCTTCAAGGATAGCAGGCTCCCCACCGCAATCTCAGAAAATGATTCCGATAGAACCAGCACGACGAGGATTGCAGCTAAAACTATCGTATATTTAGTTATAGTAAATTTCTGACAACCAAAGAAATACGATGCAATGATCATCGCAACGAAAAGAACCGAGAGCACTCCCACCGGCTTCTTAATCCAAGCCCAGCAGCCTGTCTTCTCCTTTTCTTCCCCACTGCTCTTCATTTGCCGAATCACTCCTTTTCGGAATTCGCAGAGACATCTGACTCAATTCCCATAGGATGGTTGCCTATGTTGTAATCATTGATTTTATCAAATGTGCTCGTCAATTGACCACCCTATATAATTCTTTACTCTTTTCGGCATTCTCATTCGCGTTTCATCTGACGCGTACCATACGGCGCGGTCTTCTCAGACTCACGAATACCACCATGCGTTGGCACACTTCGTCTAGGATGGTTAAACGACTTCTTACTAATACGATTTCGTTGGCAATCTCCGCCCTTCGTCTGCAATGTTCATATTCTCGCACCAGCGTTTCATCGCCTCATCCCCATCGTGCGCGACATTCACATTGAAAGGACCGGTCGTGCCACTCTGCTTTGGCGCAACGCTCTTTAACAACTGCGTCGGTCATGCCGACATTGTTATCCGCCTGCATCTCCCGTGTCGCCCGTCGCTGCGGCTCATCCTGTACCGTCCTGCAATTCGCTCTTTGAAACCCTACGCCCAGTATTCCAAAAGCACAGACTATCGGCATGTCACAGGAAGGCCCTCAAAGGGCTGGCCCTGTGATATTCCTAGAGCCTAAGGTACGCCTCACGAATCATTTCGGACATCAACACACGACGCTTAGCGAGGAAGTCTGGGAAGTCCATGTCCTCGAACCCTATCGGGAGCGCGTTCTCCCTGCAAGACGTCTCATACGCATCGTCACCGAGCTCCTGTCGAAACAGCGTGACGTAGACCTTAGGGTCTTCGTCTTTGATGTAGATGTTCTTCTGATAATCGACGCACACGAAGTTCGCCCTGCGGTCCCTTAGGTTCTCGTAAGAACCGCCCTTGAGGAAGTTCGCCGGAAAGACGTGATGCTTGTCGTATGCCTTCTTGACTCCGCTGCTTGCGGGAAGAAGCAGCTGAGCGACGGTTCCCGTCCCAAACAACACACGCGAGCCAAGCACAACCTGGGCGGCGAGGAAGGCGTTCCACACGGGGCCGCTGGCGCGGTTCTTGTCGAACTCGTTAGGAAGCGTCACGCCGAAGAAGTCGTCGGTGAGCTGCGCGGATATCTCGGAGTCGGCCCAAGCCCTAAAGGAATCGGCATCGGCAAGCTCGCTGATGGCGTTTAGCTGCTGCTCGAACACCGACTCGAAGTTGCCCGAGTACATCTGCGTCAGGATGGCGGTGTAGAACCACTTCTTCGCGAAGCGCTGAAGCTCCATCCCGGCGATGCCAAAGCGGTGCTTGGCGATGAGTGAGATCGCGTACGAAAGTGGGACGGCGTTCTCCGAGCTAATCATGCCCTTGTTCAGGTATCCAGCATCGCCCAGCGCATTGACGAAGGCGTGCCAGTCGTTCAGGTCGAGCACCTTGTCCAGGGCGGCATCGAACTTCGCGAAGTTCTCCTCACGCTGCTCCGCGCTCGTCTCCTTCGTCTTCAGGTTTCTGCCGTTCAGGATGAGGCGGGCGTAACGGAGTCTCCCGCGCCCGAACCCGAGGCCGACCGCCGCCCTGATGACGTGGCTAGGCCTGAAGGTCAGGAGGGCGTTGTACGAGGTTCCCGTCCCGGGCTTACGACTCTCCTCGCACCAGTCCTCGATGCGCTGTCGGGTCTGCGGCTCGTAGACTGAGAGCAGCGTCATGATGAAGTCGTCCTCGGTGAGCTTGGTGCCTCCCGAGTTGACCCGAATGAAGATCTGCGACATCTGCTCCTCGTCGGCCTTGTTTGAGATCGAGAGAATGGGGATCACGTAGGTCGTCTCGAGGTTCAGCAGGTCGTTGATGCCGTCCTCGACCGCGCTCTCCTCGTCGTCGCCGAGCTCGGATGCGTCGCGCTTTGCGTTAGCCTCGTTGAGGCGCTTGATGTACGCCCTGCGGAACTTGGTCGCCTCGTTGTTCCGCTTGGCCTCGAAGACCGCGCTCACGTCGGGTATGTAGCGGGCGTCCTTCTCGACGGCGGCGTCCCAGGTGTGGAACTCCCTCGCGATGGGGTCGTACGCGACGCGAATGGTCCTGTCCGAGAAGGTCTGGTCCTTGACGGGGATTCCGTACAGGGAGGAAACGAGCGCCGTGAGGCGCTGCTGGCCGTCGATGACGAGCTCCTTTGGGGTGGAGTAGCTCTTGTCGTTGAGTCCAATCGAGGACTTCTTGTCCTCCTAGTCGTCGGGGGCCTCCCACAGGATGCAGTAGCCGATGGGGTATCCCCTGAGCATCGAGTCGAGCAGGTCTCGGACGTCACTGTCCTTCCAGACGAAGGGCCTCTGGAGGTCGGGAAGGCCAACGCGTCCCTCAATCACGTCGCCAACGAGCTTGCCGACCGGTCTGTCGACCCTCGTGAAAAGAGGCTCCGCCATAGCAATATCTCCTTCGGAGCTGCAAGGTTGACATGTTGACCCCTCATTTTATGCCAGCACGAGCTACGGCGGCAAAATCGTGGCTCTTCGAAACTTCTAGTGGGTAGCACCCCTGCGGGCGCGTGACCACGGCGCCCGCGGGCGGTACCATTCCGTCAACGGACGGCGGCGGGAGGTGCCCACGTGGACGCTCAGGCGGGGATGCTTGCGGGGCTCTTCGAGCACTCGATGGGCCTCGGCCCGGAGTGGCGGGTCGAGGACGTGTGGTTCGAGTCGCCGGAGGCCGGCGACGAGGAGCTCCACATCCGCGTCGGCAGGGCGCCCGGGGCGGCCGTGGCGTGCCCGGAGTGCGGCTGCCGCTGCGGCGTCTACGACGCCCGCGAGCGCACCTGGCGCCACCTCGACATCTGGCAGTTCAGGACCGTCGTGCACTGCCGCGTGCCCCGCGCCGACTGCCCGGAGCACGGCCCCAGGACCGTCCGCATGCCCTGGGAGGTGCGCCCGAACTCGCACTTCACGGCGCTCTTCGAGACGCAGGTTCTCGTGATGGCGATGTCGGGGATGACCGCCAGCGCCATATCGGCGCAGGTGCGCGAGTCGGACTCGCGCGTGTGGGCGATGCTCGGGAGGGCCGTGTCCGAGGCGCGCGAGGGCGCCGACTACTCCGGCGTGACCAGGGTCGGGATCGACGACACGGCCCGCGCGAGGGGCCAGCGCTACATATCGGTGATGGCGGACGTGGACGGCCGCAGGGTGGTCGCCGTCACCGAGGGAAGGGACCGGGGCGCGCCCGGCAGGCTCTGCGACCAGCTCGAGGCGCGTGGCGGAGACCGCTCGGCGGTCGCCGAGGTCACCCGCGACATGGCGAGCTCCTACTCGCTGGGCTGCGCCGGGGCGATGCCGGGCGCGGCCCAGACCGTGGACCGCTTCCACGTGATGCAGCTGCTCAACAAGGCGCTGGACGGGACGAGGTGCGCCGAGGCGAAGTCGCGCGAGGAGAAGAGGCGCCTGCTCAGGGGCACCAAGTACGTGTGGCTGAAGCGCCCGGAGAACCTGACCGAGGGGCAGGCGGAGAGGAGGGCCTCGCTCGCCTCCGAGCACCTGCTGACCGCCCGGGCGTGCGCGATGGTGGAGGCGGTCAGGGCCGTCTACTCGTGCGCCACGCGGGGGGAGGCCGCCGACGAGCTCGACCG
>CASELS010000034.1 GCA_949288855.1 uncultured Collinsella sp.
CTGATCTCCTCAATCGTCTCGATCGTGAGCTCGCTGAGGTCGACCGTCGCGGCAACCTCAGAGGTGTCCTCAAACGCCTCGGCGGGAAGCTCGGCCAAAACCTCGTCCAAGCGCTCGCGGAGGGCCGGCAGGTTCTTGGCGGGCAAGGTCACGCCCACCGCGCCCGCGTGTCCGCCAAAGCGCGTCAGTAGGTCGCTGCAGCTCTCGACCGCCTCAAAGAGGTTGACCGAGCCCACCGAGCGGCCAGAGCCGCGCGCCTGATCGCCCTCGATAGAAAAGAGCAGCGCCGGCACGTGGTAGTGGTTCACGATACGGCTCGCCACGATGCCCTTCACGCCCTCGTGCCAGCCCTCGCCGCCCACGACCACAACGCGGCCGCCGCGGTAGGTCTCTTCCACCTTGGCGAGCGCGTCCTCGGTAAGGGCCGCCTCGATATCGCGCCGCTCCTGGTTGACGGCCTCGAGCTCCGCCGCAAGGCGGCCCGCCTCCACCGGGTCGCGCTCGAGCAGCAGGTTGAGCGCGAGCGCGGGATCCGCCATGCGCCCGGCGGCGTTGAGGCGCGGGATGAGCGAGAATGACAGGCCGTCCGCCGTGATGGTAGCCAAATCCGCCCGGGCGAGCGCCGCAAGCGCGATGAAGCCGGGACGCGAGGTGGCACGCATGTGGGCGATGCCGTCTGCCACGAGCGCGCGGTTCTCGGGCGTGAGCGGCATCATGTCCGACACCGTGCCGAGCGCCGCCACCTCGGTGAGACCGCGCCAAAGATCGGGCGCGCCCCGACGCTCGCCCAACACCTGAACGAGTTTGAGCGCCACGCCTGCACCGGCAAGCTCGCGCGAGGGGCCCTCGGAGGCAAGCTTGGGATCGGTCACCGGCACGCCGCGCGGCACCATATCCGCCGGCTCGTGGTGGTCGGTCACCACGAGGTCGATGCCGCGCTCGGCAAGGTAAGCCACCTCGTCGCGCGCCGCGATGCCGTTGTCGACCGTGATGATGAGATTGGGCGCGCAGGTATCGATCACGCGGTCGAGCGCCGCCTGCGAGAGGCCGTAGCCCTCGTCGAAGCGGTGCGGGATGAACGGGGTCACCCGCGCACCGAGGGTGCGCAGCGCCTCGGTGAGCAGGCACGTGGATGTGATGCCGTCGACGTCGAAGTCGCCAAAGACCGCGATGGATTCGCCCGCGTCAAGGGCGCGTTCCACACGCGCGACGGCCTCGTACATACCGGGGATGATGAGCGGATCTGCCCAATCGCGCTCAAGCGAGGGGGTGAGGAACAGCCGCCCCTCCTCCGCCGAGGAGATGCCGTGCGCGACCATGATGCGCGCAACGAGCGGCGCGATGCCGAGCTCAGCGGCGAGTTCTTGGGCAAGTTGGGGGTTTTGGGGAGCTACCGCCCAGCGGTGGCTCGTTTTAAGCGATGCCATAGGAGACGTCCTTGTTGTATGGCCCGCTGCGGCGGGCCGAGCTGTTGAACGTCTCCATTATACATATCGAGCGGACAAGACCCAGCCAACACGCTGCAGCAGGCAGTCGCCCCCGCACGTCGCACCTCGCCCAACGCAGCGACGCCATCCACTGGATACGACTGATGCGGCGCGGCCGTTCCAAAATTGTGTATACCGACAAAAATTGTGTGCACTGAAACTGCGCCGTGCTCCTATGGCAAAAATCCCTGCAGGCGAGCCACCTGCGGAGGTATTACCTTTTCCCCATGCATCCACGCAGCATGAAAAAGTTTCAGTGCACACAATGTTTCGGTATACACAATGTGCGTGCAGTTTTCGCGACTAGAGCCTCTGCGGTCTGAACCAACATCGTTTTACAGGGAGAAGAGGGCAAGCATGAGCGGCATCGTCACCAAGGAAAGAAGCGTCGAGTGGACGACGGTGCGGCTGGCGTGGATGTAGTCGCAGTCGTAGAGCTGCGCGTAGACGGCCACGTTGGCGCCAACGGGCGCCGAGGCGACGATGACGAGCGCCTGAGCGAGCTCACTGGGGAGCGGCAACAGCCAGAAAAGCACTATCGTCGCGAGCGGGACGACGACGAGGCGCACCGCGCTCACCCGCCAGGCGCGCGCATCGCCCGCGAGCGTGGCGAGCTCGGTCTGTGCGAGGTAGGCGCCAAGCACGAACATCGCAAGCGGCGCGTTGAGACCCGCGAGTCCGGCAAGCGCGGTGTCCACGACCGCGGGCAGGCGCCCGCCGGCGCCCGTTAGAAAGAGCAGAAGGCCGAGCGCCGTGCCGAGCACGATGGGGTGCAGAAGCGCGCCGCGATCGAGGCGGGCACGCTGGCCGCGAATCCACGCGACACCAACCGTCCATTGCAGGATATTCAGCGCCGCAATGAATGTGGCGATGAAAAAGACCGCCTCTGAGCCGAGCGCGGCGGAGACGAGCGGGATCCCGATGAACCCCGCATTGGAGAACGCCGCGGCGAAGGCGTCGATGCCGTCGCGGCGGAAGCAAGCGTGCGCGAGAGCCATCGACACCGCAAGCGCGCCGGCACCCGCAGCGGCACTGATACCGAGCGCGACGAGGCGCTCGGGCGTCACCGCTACGCAGTAGCTCCGCACCACCACGACGGGGATGACGAGCCACACGAGCAGCCCGGCGAGATCCGCCGTGCCACGCTTGGAAATCTTGCCCGCACGGAAGAGCACCCAGCCGCCCGCCATGTAGAGGAACATGACGGCAATCTGTGCGGTAAGCAGGCTTACGGTTTCCATGGCATCCCTACTCCGCCAGAAACGGCAGGAGGTTCTCGAGCACCACGCGGTAGCCGTCGGCGTACATATGGATACCATCGATGGCAAACTCCGCGCGCTGTCGCCCTTCCTCATCGGTAAGCCCCGCATTGAGGTCGGCGAAGCGTACGCACTCCTCCGCCGCGAGCGCCTCAATGCGAGCGTTCGCGCGGGCGATAAGGTCGTTCGTGCGCCAGCGAAAGACTGCGCGGGCCTCGGGCGCAGCGACATCTGGGTTCACGGGATAGAACGCCAAAAGGGTCACCTCGACCCCGGGCACCGCCTCGCGCACGCGGCGCACGATGGCGCGGATGTTTTCTGTGAGCGCGTCGAGGTCGGCGTCTGGACCATTGAGGTCGTTGGTGCCGATGTTCAGAAAAAGGCGCGTGGGCGTGAGGTCTATGATGCACGGCTCCAGGTTCTCGAGGAGCTCCGAGGTGGTGAAGCCGCCCACGCCGCGGTTGTAGACGCGGCAGGGCAGCGCGTCTGTCTGCGCGAACTCGTAGATGGGGAACTGCTCCATGAGGCTCGACCCCGCGAGCACCGTCTGGCCGGGCAGCGCATAGCGGTTGAGGTGCCGGAACCTCTCCACCTTCTCGGCCTTCTGATGTGCCATGTAGGCCTCGAAGGCCCGCATCGTCTGCTCGTCCACCGAAGATCATCCCCTCGCTCGCTCAGCGCCCACCACGGAGATGGGCACGCCCTCGGGTCCCTCGCAGCTGATGTCGAGGGTGCCGTCCGAGTGCCTCTCCCATGCTACCTTAACCGGTCCGCGCGGGGTGACCACGGTGCCCGCGGCATCCGTAAGCGCGCCGGGATGCGGGCGTACCTCAATGCGCGCAAAGCCCGGCGCCGCAGGGCGCACACCAAGAATCGTCGCTGGCAGCTCAAAGAGCGCGAGCGCGCCCCAGGCGTGACAATCGCTGCGCTCGCTCGTGGCGTTCTCCACACAGGTAGTGAGATGCCGGTTGAGCATGGAGCGCCACAGGTCCCAGAGGCGGTCGGTCCGTTCGTAGAGACCCGTTATCTCGAGCGCGCGGAAGAGATAGTAGTAGAACGCGATGGAGCAGGTCGCAAAGCGCTCAGGTTCGTCGAGGGCGCGTTCGATGAGGGCCCTCCCCTCCTTGGGAGATACGGCACCCGCAAGCACGGCGAGCACCTGGCTCTGCTCGCTGTAGCCCGCAAATCCCGGCCCGTCGAGGAAGAACCCCTCGTCGTCGCGACAGAACACACGGACGGCGCGCCGCACGGCGCAGGCGCGCTCGCGGTAGGCACGCGCCAGGTCGTCGAGGTCGAGCCAGACGGCGAGATCCGCCGCGCGCTCGAGGCCGATCACGTAGAGCAGGCTCTCCGCCGTGAGGGGCCCCACGAGCCCCGCCGGCGGCATGCCGGAAGTGGCATCCCACGCCGGGCTCCAGTCGATAAATGACCAGTAGCGCCCGCCCATGTTGACGGTGCCTGTCTGGCCCACGATGCCGCGCTCGTCGAGATGGTCGTCGAAGTAGCCGAGGATGCGATCGACGACCCCCAGGTAGCGCCGACAGAAGGAGCGGTCGCCAAAGTAGCGCATATGGTCGTGAAGCATGAGGATGTAGTAGATCGAGAAGCAGGGGATGACGTTGGCCTCGGTGTTGGGATAGCTTGCGTTGAGCATACCGTCTGGCCGCTGCGCATGGGAAAACATCTCGATCGCCTGGCGCGCGAGGCGGTCGTCTGCCGAGACCGCGTAGGTGAAAAGCATCTGGCTGCGTGCGTCCATAAGGTACTGGAGTTGCTCGTAGAAGGGGCAGTCCACGTAGGTCTCGTGCATGCAGCGCCTAAGGCTCCGCAGGCTGATGTCCCAGATATCCGCGAGGCTCGCGTCGCTCGTCTCAACTGCGGTCGCCACCTCGAGCGGATAGCCCGTCTCGAGGTAGTCGAAGTCGAGCACCGTGAGGGGTTCTCCCGCCGTCTCGATCTCGAACGCAACGAAGCGGAAGGTGCGAAACCAGAACGGCTCGTACAGCTCGGGGCAGGCCTCGGTTCCGGCGCCGGCGGGCATATAGGTGTCAGTAAAGCCAACAAGCGTACCCCGCTCGGCGTCGAGGCGGTCACCTTTCTTCTGCGTCGCCATGAGGTCGCCGGCGCACTCCTCCACATAGCACTCGCTCGTGACGATGCGCACGCGCGCACCGGCCCCGCCGGCCAGAGAAAGGCGCAGAAAGCCGCACATCTCCTCCCCCGCCGAGATCTCCACGCGCTCCTTTGCGTGCGGAGCGACACTCACCAAGCCTGTCCCGGTGAGCAGAGCATTCCACGCGGCAGCGGGCGAGGCGGATGCGAGGCGCCCGTAGGTCCCCTCGAAACGCCGCGGCTCGAGTCTCATGGCGGGGATGGGACGTTCCTCGAGGTTGGCTGGGCTCACAGCGGCCTTCATGCGCAGGATGTCGTAGGGCACCGCGGCCTCCCACGCGGCGTCGTCGTAACCGGGCTCGCGCCACCCGACGAGATCAGAGGCGCCAGCGCGGTCCTCCAGAATCTGGAGCGGACCAAAGAACGGGTTCTCGGACACGATGGAGAAGCCCTCGCAGGCGCGGCAGCGCCACCGGCCGTCACTTCGCACGTCGAGGCCCGCGGGCGGACGGGGCGCGAAGATGGCGGCGAGCGCGTTTCTCGGCACCTCGGAGAAACGGGGCACGGCGGGCGCCGGGTCTTTGTTGACGACGTCCTCTACAAAGAAACCCGGCGTGGCGCTGTGGAAGAGGCTCTGATTGGTCTGGCCCGTAGCCGGATAATGCAGCACCTCTGCGGCGAGCACGTTCTCGCCCGCGCGGAGCCAGGGGGCGATGTCGACCGTGTCGGTGTACCAGACCGTGTCGTCGCCCTTGGCGGGGCCGAGCGCGACAAGAGCGCCGTTCACGTAGAGCTTGTAGCGCGTGTCGGCGGAGATGCGGATGGGCGCGCTCGCGGGCACCGCGTCAAGCACAAGCGTGCGGCGGAAGAGCGCAAGGCGCGGGCGGTCCTGCGCGGGCGGCTCGGGAAGCCAGATCCAAGGGGTCTCGGGTAGTCCGAACATGACACGACCTTTCTCAAATGGTCCTTACGGGTTTTTCGCGCGGGGCAGCGGACGGTAGCGTGTCATCCCGCGCGATGCTTTGGGCTCCGCGGACCTATGCAGCGTCCACGGGACCTTCGACGGCGGCGACCTTGGCGGCGGCTATCTCGCCGCGACGCACTTGAAGCTCCGTAGTCTGGCGCTCGAGCGCCTCCTTGTCGAGCGGGTAACCCTTGAGGAAGATGGCGACGCCCAGGAGCGAGAACACGGCGGGGGCAACCACCACGCAGCCGACGATGACGTTGATTACCGGATCTGTCTGCACCGTGAGGGTCTCGTCGAACCCTGCCATGCTGAGCAGGACGCCCGGGATGGCGCCGCCGATGCCCGCGGCGAATTTGGAGATGAAGCTCGACAGCGCCGAGATGGCACCCTCCGCGCCCTGGTTGAGCTTGAGCTCGACGTAGTCGGTGTTGTCCGCCTGGATGCTGTAGTTGAGCGGCGACACAAAGCCCGAACCGATACCCGAGAGCAGGGTCACGCCCATGAGAATCATGACGCTGTGGATGTCAATCAGACGGAAGATGCCCGCCGCGCCCGCGATGGCAAGACCGATGCCGTACATGGTCTTCTTGCCAAAGCGATTGGCGAGCGAACCCACGACGAGCGTCGCCGGCAGGATGGTGACGAGGGAGACGAGGGTCACGATTGAGGAGAGCGTGAGGTCGCCGAGCACGTAGGTGTAGTAGAAGGAGTTGGCGGCGCTCACGATGTTGCTGCCGATGGTGTAGAGCAAGATGACGGCGAAGGTAGTATAGACGGGCTTCTGTCGAAAGATGGTGAACATCTGACGGAAGGTGTAGGTGCTCTTGTCGGCGTGGCGCACGCGCTCCTTCACGCCGAGGGCGCCGAGAGTCGAGCAGAGGAAGATCACGAGGGTGAAGAAGGTAATGAGCGGAATGTAGCCGTCAACCTTGTTGGCGTCAACCAGGATGAGCGGCGCGGCGACGCCGATGATGACGGCGCCCGCCATGTAGGCTACACCCTTAATGCCGGAGAGGGAGTTGCGCTCCTTCATGTTGTCGGTCATGACGGGCAGCAGGCTGTTGAGCGAGATATCCATGATGTCGAACGTGATGCCAATGAGCAGGTAGGTCACGTAGGCGATCACAAGCTTGGCTGCCGGGAACATGAGCGGGCCGAACCACATGAGTGCAAAGTTGATGGCACAGATGAGCGACCCCAGAATGAGCGTCGGGCGGAAGTGTCCCATACGGCTCGTGGGCATATGGTCGAGGACGAAGCCAGTCACCGAGTCGGTCACCGCGTCCATGATGCGCGAGAGCAAAAAGAGCACAGAGCACGCCGCCGGATCGATACCGCACACCGTGGTGTAGAAGATGAGCAGATAGCTGTTGATGAGGCTCATCACGGGGATGTTGCCGAAGTTCGCAAAGAAGTACGCGACCTTCTCACGAAGCTTTACCGGGTCCTTGGTCATGGGTGCGGCCCTTCCTTTCGTGCGACGTTCCTTGAAGGCTGCTGGAGCGAGCGGGTCGGTCGCTTCGTCCCCTCGCGCGCTTGACAAGGGCATAATTCTCGATTTGGGGTATGATTAATAGACGATTTCAACGATTTCGAGACGATTTCAACGCACCAAACGGGAACGGTAGGTATTTGCCGGCAAACGGTCGAGGAGATGCCGATGGCGCAGGTGAAGAGGGCAATGAGGGAGAGCGACCTCGCGGAGCTGCCCCGCATGGAGCAGATATCTTCCCGCATCCGGCAGGAGTACCTCGCAGCTACCTACGACACGGTGTCGGGTCATCCGGTCGAGGTGTCGCTGCGCGACGTAGAGAAGAGCTTCCTCGCCTGCATCGCACTCGGCAACCCCGCCCTCATGCGCCGACAGCTCGACGCGCTCGAGCAGGGGCGCATCGTCTTTGCGGTGGGCGTGATGAGCGACGACCCCGTGCGTCAAGTGGTGAGCGCTGGCATCGCCCTTGTCACCCTCGCCTGTCGCACCGCCATCGACAGCGGACTGCCCGAACATCTGGCGCTGCGCATTAGCGACGCCTATCTTCAGCACCTGAACGAGACCGACGACGTCGACGAGATTGTCTACCTCGAGAAAAGCGTGCTCATCGACTATTGCGCCGCCCTCCAGGACTGGCGCCTCGCGGAGTGCTCGCCGCCCGTGCACGCCTGCTGCGCCTACATCGCGCTGCACCTGCACGAGCCCATCCGCCTCGCAGACCTCGCACGCGTGGCAGGCCTCTCGCCCAACTACCTCTCGTCTCTCTTTGTGAAGGAGCTTGGGATGCGGCCGATCGCCTACGTGCGCGAGCAAAAGCTGAACTACGCCCGGCATATCCTCGAGCTCTACGATGCGAGCGTGGCGACCGTCTCCGACCTGCTCGCCTTTCCGAGCCCGAGCGCCTTCGCTCGGCGCTTCCGTGAGCGCTACGGTATCACGCCGGCGCGCTACCACCGCGAAAAGAGGCGATGAGGCAACATCGACGCGCATGGAACGTGAGCCGCGGCCCGTCACACCCAACCGCTACTCGGTCGCGCCCGGCACGCCATACCCTCCCATGCACGAGCCCGCTCGGCAAATTGTGTATACCGAAAATAATTGTGTGCACTGAAACAAATTGTGTATACCGATAAAAATTGTGTGCACTGAAACTGCACCCCATCTCTAGGACAAAAATCTCTGCAGGCGAGCTACCTGCGTAGGTATTACCTTTTCCTTATGCATCCACGCAGTATGAAAAAGTTTCAGTGCACACAATGTTTCGGTATACACAATTTGACAGTTTCACCGCACACAATTTTGGTTGTCCAAGCGCACGTCGGCTAGGCGCGGCGTGCCGGCATCCCAAACCAGCACTGGACGGTGTCCACGCGACGGAGGCCGAGCTTTGCCTGCAGTGCGCGGGAAGCCTCGTTGCCGGGCGCCACATGGCAGTAGGGTGTGCGGCCGGCAGCGAGTAACTCGTCGATAAGCGCCGCCTCGAGCGCCTGCGCAAAACCGCGCCGCCGGGCCTCCGGAAAGACCTCAAGCATGCCCATGGAGGCCTCGTCGTGCTCGCCGATAAAGCCCACGAGCGTGCCGTCGGCGGCAAAGCCGCCGCGGATCCAACCACGGGCGAGATGATCCTCGATGCCCGCGCGGCTGAGCAGGTCGTAGTGAGCGTCTACCACATCCGCAGCGTCTGTGCCAAGCGGGGCGATGGTAAAGCCCTCCGGCAGCACGACCGCACCCGTTGCCACGGGAGACGAAGCACCCTCATACACCCAGAGCTCGTAGCGGCCGGGATCGAGCTCGGCCTCATCGGCGCTGTCAGCAAAGATGGACAGGTACCTGTCGTCGGCTAGGCTCACGAGGGCACGGTCGGGCACAAGCCCCGCCATGATGCGCGCCGCCACGTCGTCAACAGGCGCGGCAAAGTAGGCGCCGTTGCGCTTGAAGCGCACGAGCACGCCGAGGTCCTCGCCCACCGCTCGCACGGTGACACGGCCCAGACGCAGGGGCTCGGTGATACTCAGAAGGCGCGCCGGGTCGGGCTGGGCGGCAAGCACCGCGAGCGCGCGCTCGACCGACGCATCCGCGGCGGCGACGCCCTCGGCAGCTTCCTCGCCGCAGACGTCAACAGGTCCGCCAGCCAGCTCAAGCCGGTTCACCACCTCGTCGCGTACCTCGCCCAAAAGGGGAACCGCAACGTCTCGCTCCGTGCGCACATAGTGAAACCCAAGCTTATCCTGCACGCGGGCCGACTTGCGGTTGCCCACGTAGTAGCCGAGCCAAACCGTGCGGATGCCGAGGGCGCGGCGCGCATGGTCCATGAGCGCGCGGGCCGCCTCGGGCGCATAGCCGCGCCCCCAGAACGGACGGCCTATCCAGTAGCCGAGCTCGCGCTCGTCCGCGCCCGCCACGTAGGCGCTCGCATCGGCGTCTTTGAGCGCCATGGCACCCACGAGCGTACCCGCAGGCTCACCCGCGGGACCCGTGTCACGCAGGCAAACCGCAAAGCTCCCCGGCACACGCAACACGTCTCGGATGATGCCGAGGCTCTCCTCCTCGCTCGCATGTGCAGGCCAACCCGCCGCCGGCCCCACGGCGGGGTCGCTCGCCAGCGGAAAGAGCGCCGGGGCATCCGCCTCGTCCCACGGCCGCAAAACAAGGCGCTGCGTTGTGATGACGGTCACGTACGGCGCCTCCCCTACGCGAGCTTAACGATCTTAGTGCCATGGCACTCAGGGACACCCAGGAGCTCGGCGATTGCCTCCACGTTCTCCCACGTGATGCCGGCGCCCGGCAGAATCACCAGGCGGCCCGCCGAGCGCTCGATATAGGAAGCCAAACGGTCGAGGTTGCCCTCGATGGGCGTGCCGGCAACGCCGCCGTGCGTCAAGATACGCGTGAAGCCGAGCCCGGCGATGGTATCAATCGCGTCGAGCTGGCGCTCCTCGGGCAGGGCGTCAAAAGCCATGTGGAACGTCATGTCGACGGCCTCCCCACGCTCAAAGGCAGCCTCGCGGGCGATGGTGCAAATGCGCTCGAGCGCCGCTACGTCGAGCTCAAACGCGCCCCCGGCATCCTGCGTAAGGCAGCCGAGCACGATGCCGTCCACCCCAAGGGCAAGCGCGATGCGCGCATCGGTCTCCATCATCTGGAGCTCGCGCTCGTCATACACAAAGTCGCCGCCGCGCGGGCGCACCATGGCCATCACGCGGGCGCCGTGGGCGTGCGCGTAGTCGACCGTTGCCTCGATGACCCCCATCGAGGGCGAGGTGCCGCCAACGGCCAGGTTGTCGCAGAGCTCGATGCGGCGCGCTCCCGCCTCGATGGCGGCCGGCACGCAGGTGAAGTTCTCGGCGCAAAACTCGCGCAGAAGGTCAGCCATGGGGACGTCCTTTCCTTTGAAGAACACGTTCGCAACCTTAATTGTGGCACAAACAAAGGGCGCCGCCCTGCCCCAACGGCAAAGGCGGCGGCCCAAAGACCCGCTATGGTTGGTCGCGCAGAGCTACCCGCCGAGGTAGGCCTTGCGGACGTCGTCGTTGTGTAGAAGCTCGTCGCCCGTGCCAGAAAGGGTCACCTTACCCGTCTCGAGCACGTAAGCGCGCGTAGCGACCGAAAGCGCCATCTGCGCGTTCTGCTCGACCAGAAGGATGGTGGTGCCCGCCTCGTGCAGGGACTTGATGATCTCAAAGATCTGCTCCACAAGAATGGGGGCGAGGCCCATCGAGGGCTCGTCGAGCATGAGGAGCTTGGGGTTTGCCATAAGGCCGCGGCCCATGGCGAGCATCTGCTGCTCGCCGCCCGAGAGCGTGCCCGCAATCTGGCGGCGGCGCTCCTTCAGGCGCGGGAACTGGGCGTAGACGCGCTCGAGGTTGGAGGCGATGGTGTCGCGCGGCTGCGAGTAGGCACCCATGTCGAGGTTCTCCTCGACGGTCATCTGCTGGAAGATGCGACGGCCCTCCGGCACGTGCACAAGGCCGTGCTCGACGATGCGCTCGGCCGGCATGTGCATGAGGTCCTCGCCCATGAACGTGATCGAGCCCGTGCGCGAGCGCAAAAGGCCCGAGAGGGTCTTGAGCGTGGTGGACTTGCCGGCGCCGTTTGCGCCGATGAGGGCCACAATCTCGCCGTCGTTCACGTCAAAGGAGATGCCCTTGATGGCGTGGATCGCGCCGTACCAGACGTTGATGTTGTAGACACTAAGCACCTAGGCCACCTCCTTGTTCTGCTTGCCGAGGTATGCCTCGATAACGGCGTCGTTTTGCTGGATCTCCTCGGGCGTGCCCTTGGCGATGATCTTGCCAAAGTTGAGCACGCAGATGCCCTCGCAGATGTTCATGACGAGGTTCATGTCGTGCTCGATGAGCATGATCGCAATCTGGAACTGGTCGCGGATCTTGACGATGTTCTCCATGAGCTCGGCCGTCTCGGAGGGGTTCATGCCCGCCGCCGGCTCGTCGAGGAGCAGAAGCTTGGGGTTCGTGGCAAGCGCGCGCACGATCTCCAGGCGGCGCTGGGCGCCGTAGGGCAGGCTTCCCGCCTCGTGGTCGGCAAGGCCCGTCATATCAAAAATGTCGAGCAGCTCGAGGGCGCGGTCGTGGTAGTACTTCTCGCTCTTCCAGTGGTGAGGCAGGCGCAAGATGGAGGTCGCCATGCCGCAGTGGTGCTGGTTGTGCAGGCCAACCGCAACGTTCTCCTCCACGGTGAGCGTGTTGAAGAGGCGGATGTTCTGGAAGGTACGCGCCACGCCCAGACGGTTCACGCGTGCCGGGTCGAGACCGGCGGTGTCCTGGCCGTCGACGATGATGGTGCCGCGCGTGGGCTGGTAGACCTTGGTGAGCAGGTTGAAGACCGTGGTCTTACCCGCGCCGTTGGGGCCGATGAGACCGCAGATCTCGGTCCGGCCGACGGTGATGTTGAAGTCGTCGACCGCCTTGAGGCCGCCGAAGTCAATGCCCAGGTGCAGGCACTCGAGCGCCGGCGCCTTGCCGAGGTCGCGCTCGGGCATGATCGAGACGCTCGGCACCGGCACCATCTTGGTGTTCTCGCGGCGCTGCTTGGCAAAGTCGGTGAGCCTACTCATGCGCCTCGCCCCCTTCCTCGGCAATGGCCTCGGCAACGGGCGCGTCGTCAAAGTCACCCTTGCGGAAACGACGGCGCAGCGCGTCGGCGATGCGCTGGTAGATCTTGGTATGCGGCACGACCATCACGAGGATGAGGACGATCGCGTAGAGCAGCATGCGGTAATTGTTGATGGGACGCAGCACCTCGGGCAGCACCGTCAGGAAGGCTGCCGAGACGATCGAGCCGGAGATGTTGCCCATACCGCCGAGCACTACGTACACGAGGATCAGGATCGACTGGTTGAAGTCGAACTGCGACGGCACGATGGTGGAGTAGTTCATGGCGTAGAGCACGCCCGCCGCACCGGCAAGCGCGGAGGCCACCGTAAAGGCCATGAGGCGGTACTTGGTGGTGTTGATGCCAATGCTCTCCGCGGCGATGCGGTTGTCGCGCACGGCCATGATCGCGCGGCCGTCGCGGCTGTGCATGAGGTTCAGCACCACGGCCACGGTCACAAGCACGAGCACGATGCCAATGAAGAAGGTCGAGACCTTCTCGATGCCCACGGCGCCCTTAGGGCCGTTGATGAGAATGGTGCCCTTGCTCATGCCAAGCGAGGCGGAGTCGGTGAGCGAGAAGTGCAGGCCCGCGTCGTCCACGCCCACGTAGAAGATGTTGAGCAGGTTCTTGATGATCTCACCAAAGGCGAGCGTCACGATGGCGAGGTAGTCGCCACGCAGACGCATGACAGGGATGCCCACCAAAAAGCCGATGACACCGGCGGCGATAGCGCCCACCACGGCGGCGCCCACAAAGAGCAAAATCCCGTTCTCCACACCGGCGCGTGCCATGCAGCCGGCCACGACGACGCCCGTGAAGGCGCCGACGCTCATGAAGCCGGCGTGGCCGAGCGACAGCTCGCCCGAGACGCCGACGACGAGGTTCAGCGACACCGCGAGCGACACGTAGGCGCAGATAGGCACGAGCTGGCCCGAGAGCGAGTGCGAGATAAGCCCGAGGCCGTCCAGGATCGTCACGAGGACAAAGGCGCCCACAACGATCGCATAGGTGATGATGGTGGACCGCGTCTGCGGCTTTAACGTCTTGATTCCCATATCTCTCACCTACACCTTCTCGTTGACCGGCTTGCCGAGAAGGCCGGCGGGACGGATGAGCAGAATCACGATGAGCACCGCAAAGACCACCGCATCGGCGATCTGCGTGGAGATGTAGGCGCGGGCGAAGATCTCGATGACGCCGAGCAGAATACCGCCGAGTGCCGCACCAGGGATGGAGCCGATGCCGCCGAGCACCGCCGCCGTGAAGGCCTTGATGCCGGGCATGGAGCCGGTGGTGGGCATGAGCGTGGGGTACGCAAGGCACATGAGCACGCCGGCGATGGCCGCGAGACCCGAGCCGATGGCGAAGACCATCGAGATGGTGGAGTTCACGTTGATACCCATGAGCTGGGCGGCGTCGCGATCCTCGGAGCAGGCGCGCATGGCCTTGCCCATCTTGGTCTTGCCCGTGAACATCGTGAGCGCGACCATGATCGCCACGCAGGCGAGGATGGTAAGCACCGCCGTCGCCGAGATGGTGAGCGCGCCGTCAAAGAGGTTGAGCGCGGGCAGGCTGATGATCGACGAGAAGCTCTTGGGGTCGGAACCCATGATGAGCAGTGCGGCGTTCTGCAAAAAATAGCTCACGCCGATGGCGGTGATGAGCACGTTCAGGCTGGGCGCGTTGCGCAGCGGCTTGTAGGCGAGGCGCTCGACCACGATGCCGAGCACGGTGCAGCCCACAACCGAGAGCGCCACACCGGCGATGGCGGGCAGCCCCAGGTAACTCACGGCGCAGAAGCAGATGTAGGCGCCGACCATGATGACGTCGCCGTGGGCGAAGTTGAGCATCTTGGCGATGCCGTACACCATGGTGTACCCGAGCGCGATGATGGCGTAGACGCTGCCCAAACTCATACCGTTGATGAGGTTGGTGAGAACTTCCACGTCCCCTCCTTCCATGTGAAAAGCGGAGACCACCGTGCGCGCGGTGGTCTCCGCCCGAATCTAGGCGTCAGAGCCGGTCGGACGCGAGCTTACGCGTCGAGCGGCATGTAGACGCCGCCCTGGATGACCATGCCCATGGGCTGCTTGGAGATCTCACCGGTATCGGCCCACGTGGCCTCCTCGCCGGCGGTGGTGAGGCCGGTGAAGGCAAAGTCCGCGGAGGTGAAGGTCTCGACGAGCGCGTCGCAGATCTCGGTGAAGTCGGCGTCGGCGGAGACACCGGCGGTCTCGATAGCCTGCTTGAGCGCGTAGACGCAGTCGTAGGCGTCGGCGGCGAACTGGTTGGGGGTCTCGCCGAACTTCTCGTTGTAGGTGCTGACGAAGGCCTTGGTGGCCTCGTCCTCGGCGGTGGCGACAAACGGCGTCAGGAGCATGCAGCCCTCGGCGAGCGAGGTGTCGAAGCCCTCAACGGTGAGCAGACCGTCCATGCCGTCGACGCCGAACCACTTGGGCGCATAGCCCATCTGGTTGGCCTGCGTGAGCAGAAGCGAGATCGGGGTGTAGTAGATGGGCAGGAACACGAGGTCGGCGCCGGCGTTCTTGGCGTCGTTCAGCTGGACGGAGAAGTCGGTCTGGTTGTCCTCGGTAAACGAGGTCTCGGACACGATCTCGAGACCAAGGTCGGCGGCCTCAGCCTTGAAGCTGTTGTAGATGCCCGTGGAGTAGGTGTCGGAGATGTTGTAGATGATGGCGATCTTGGTGCCGAGCTGCTGCTCGGAGATGTACTGCGCGGAAGCCGCACCCTGGTTGGGGTCGGTGAAGCACATCTGGAAGACGTTCTCCTTGCGCGGGATGGAGATGTTGCCATCAGCATCCTCGAAGCCGCCGATGACGTCGGTCGAGGAGCCGGACGGGGTCAGCTGGAAGAGGTTGTCGGTGTTGGTCTCGGCGGAGACGGCCACGCACGGGGTGGTGGTGACGGTACCGACGAGGATCTGCATGCCCCAGTCCTTGAGGTTGTTGTACGCGTTGACGGAGCGCTCGGCGTCGTTCTCGTCGTCCTGGAAGTTCAGCTCGAACTGGACGTCGCCGCCCTCGGCGTTGATCTCGTCGACGGCGATCTGGGCGCCGTTCTTGACGGCGTTGCCGTAGATGGCGGCGCCACCGGTGGTGGGTCCGATGCCGCCGATCTTAAAGGCGCCGGCCGCAGCCGTGGTGGCAGCGGTGGAGCCTGCGGGGGCGGCGTCACCGTCGCCCGAGCAACCGGCGAGGATGCCGGCGGCGCCGAGCGCAGTAGCGCCGGCGATGAGGGTACGGCGGCTCATCTGGGGGTTGAGATTCATGTTGGTCATGCGACGCTCCTTCCCTTATCGCGCCTGCCATAGCGCGTGCGTGCTGACGATTGATGATGCGTGCGCCATCGCCTGAGCAATAGCGGTGACGTTAACCTTACTCGTTTTTTGAAGAGTTGGTAAGGTCGAACACGCCGGGCAGGCTGCCTCGCGGCGCCCGCCCGCGCGGCGCACACCATTATGGTAAAGTCTACCTGCGCTTTAAAGATAACCCGCAGCGTAGAAGCCATGTTACATCTTGGTTTCAGGCGCGGGCCGGTGCGCGGTCGCGCCGCCGGTCCCCTAGGGTTGGCAAGACAAATAGCTCAGACCACGCGACGCCGCGCCGGCGCGCGAAGCCCGAGCACATCCGGCACTCGACCGCAAAGGAGACATGCCATGACCGCCGCTACAGACAAGAACGCACGCACCGTGGGCGTGGGCATCATCGGCCTCGGCACCGTGGGCGGCGGCACCGCGCGCACGATCCTGCGTCACCGCGAGGAGTACCTGCGCGCCTACGGTATCGACTTGCGCATCGCCCGCGTCTGCGACATGCGCCCCGAGCGCGAGGCCGAGCTGGGGCTCGCACCCGGCACCCTTACGAACGACTGGCGCGAGCTCGTGGCGGACCCCGCCGTCGACATCGTGGTCGAGCTCATCGGCGGCGAGCACCCCGCGACCGAGATCTTTGAGGCCGCCTTTGCCGCCGGCAAGCACGTGGTCACCGCCAACAAAGCGCTTCTGGGCCGCCATGTGGAGCGGCTCGCGCGGCTCGCGGCCGAGCACGGCGTGCAGCTCAAGTGCGAGGCAGCGGCCGCGGGCGGCATCCCCATCGTGAACGCGCTCGAGCACGCCCTCACCGGCAACGAGATCCTCACCGTCGCGGGCATCCTGAACGGCACCACCAACTACATGCTCTCCCGCATGGAGACAGAGGGCCTCGACTACGACGAGGTGCTTGCCGACGCTCAAGCGCTGGGCTACGCCGAGGCCGACCCCTCGGCAGACGTCGACGGCTTTGACGCCGCAAGCAAGGTCGCTATCCTCTCCTCCATTGCCTTCCACACCCGCGTCACCACCGACGACGTCTACATGCAGGGCATCCGCAACGTGTCCGCCGCCGACATCGCTCAGGCGCGCGAGCTCGGCTACCGCGTGAAGCTCCTCGGCATCGCGCGCAACACCGCCGCCGGCGTCGACGTGCGCGTG
>CASELS010000035.1 GCA_949288855.1 uncultured Collinsella sp.
TGCACATGCCTCCGTAGCTCAGGGGATAGAGCACCGCTCTCCTAAAGCGGGTGTCGTTGGTTCGAATCCAATCGGGGGCACCATTGCATCCAAACGGGTCGGGACGAAGACGCTCCCGGCCCGTTTCTCACAAGGGCCTGGTGCGCAGCGCCGTATCTGCCTGCCGCTCCATAAGCGAGCGCTGGTAAACACGGCTTTGCGAGGGCCAATTTCGCCAAAACCGTGTTTACCAGCTGCTGACGCCCCGTGAGAGCTGGTAAACACGGTTTTGGCGAAAACACTCCGAAAAACGCTGGAAGCTACCGAGCCTGCCCTCACCGAACAACAGGTATGTACTTTTCAATAAGCGTCAGAATGGAGTTATATGATTGCACTATGAAACTTTAGGGTACAATCCACTCAAAAGAGCAGCGGCAAGAAGGAGGGTGCCATGTCTTCAACGGTTATGAAGCCGACGACTGTTCGGTTTGACGAGGGTCTGAGGGCGCAGGCGACGGACATTCTCGATTCGATTGGGCTTGGCCTCAACGCGTACCTTACGCTTGCGCTCCGCCAGCTGGTCAACCAGCGCCGGATCCCGTTTGAGCTCGTCCCAGCACAAGAGGAGCCCAACGAGGAGACACGTCGTGCGATGGTGCTTGCCGAGGCGAAGGAACTGGGGCTCATCGAGGACGATGCCGTTTCGTTTGACAGCGCCGATGACGCCGCCGCGTTTCTTGCGGGCCTCTGATGTATACCATCAAGTTCGAGCGCTCCTTTTTGTCCGATTACCGCCGCATCACGAGAGCGCATCCGTTCATCAAGCGTGAATTTGAGGTTGCGATGCGCGAACTGGCCGAGCGCGGTGAGCTGCCCGAGATGTACGGGGCGCACGTGCTGGATAACCCAGGCGGGAACTACAACGGGTGCATAGACTTCCATCTTTCTGAGGGCAAGGTGGATATAGTGGTTCGTTATCTACCTCATCGAACGAATCCGATCATCCGCTTCGTCCGAATGGGCAGCCACGCCGATTTGTTCCAGGGGCCGGTTGTATAGGATTTTGCGAGATGCTCTGCAGCGGTCGAGCGCCCCGCCGCAGCGCGGCCGTCGGTGTCGAGCAGGGCACAGTGGCGCACCTAGCTGTGTGGGGCAGGGCGGCGTACCTAGTCGTGCCGGGTGGGGCAGCTCTCGCGATAGGCGCGCGGGCTTTGACCGACCATGCGTGAGAAGCGGTAGGAGAAGTTGCTCTCGCTGTTGAAGCCCACGAGCTCAGAGATCTTGCCGACCTTGTAGTCGGTCTCTGCCAGCAGCTCCTTCGCGCGCGTGATGCGGTAGCGTAGCAGATGGTCGTAGGGCGTGGTGCCGAGGTTTTGGCGGAAGAGCTTGAGCAGGTAGGACTTGCTCACCTTTGCCGCGCGCGCCAGGTCGTCCAAGGTGACGGGCTCGGCGTAGGCGCTCTCGATGAGCTCACAGGCGCGCCGTACGGCCTCGTCGCCCAAGGCAGACTCGGAGTTTGCCTGCGCAGCGCCTACCATTTCGGCGAGCAGACTGTGGATGGAGAGACCCACCACGGTGGACGCCATAATGCCCGGCTTCTCAAGGTTGGTGGCGATAGCGGCAAAGTGCCGGCGCGCGATGGGCTCGGCAAGCTCCACCGGTCGCAGCGAGGTGACGCCAAGCGTCTCTGCCATGGCGGCAACACCCGGCCCATCGATATGCACCCAGAGGTGGTACCAACGCTCCTGCCCTCGCTTGGTGCGGTAGCGCTGTGGCGTGCGGCAATCGATGAGCAGCGCCGACCCCGGGCGCAGGGTCACGGCGTGGCCGTTCTGCTCGAGATATCCTTCGCCGTCGAGCGTGTAGAAGAGCTCGTAGCTGTCCTTCTCGGACCGCTCGGTAAAAAAGTCGGCATGAGCGTAGAAATCTCCCTGCTCCGTTGCCCAAAACGGTTGGGCAAGCTCGTGGTCGCCTGGGGTCGTGCGTATCCAGGTGCTGCGTTCCTCGAGGTCGAGCTTGTAGGTAAGCATGAAATCCCTCCTGTGGGATATCTCGAAGACATAAAGCGAATAATGAGTATGGAGCGCTTTGTGCCTCAAAAATATACTGCAAGCAGATAGAGAATCCGGCAGCTGTCCGCGCAGGCGGCGGCAGACGGTGCGCGAGCGTCGGCAACTGGTGCTCGTGCGGGCTGCGAGGAGGGTTTGAGAGCTATGAGGCATCTGGCGATCGACATTGGCGCTTCGAGCGGGCGCCATATTGTGGGCGAGGTGGTAGACGGCAAGATCGAGCTTACCGAGGTGTACCGCTTCGACAACGGACTCGTCGAGAAAAACGGTCACCTTTGCTGGGACATCGACGCGCTGGCCGAAAACGTGGTCGCGGGTCTTGTCGCGGCGGGCGAGCAGGGGCTTGCACCCGACACAATCGGTATCGACACCTGGGCCGTTGACCATGTGCTTCTGGACGAGGACGGCGCGCGCATTGGGGACGCGGTTGCGTATCGCGACGGGCGCACCGAGGGCATTCGCGAGGACCTCGAGCGCGCGGGTGTCATCACCTTTGACGAGCACTATGCGCGCACGGGCATCCAGTTCCAGCGGTTCAACACCGCCTATCAGCTTGTGGCGCAGATGCGCGAGTGCCCTGAGGAGCTCGAGCGCGCCCGCACCTTCCTCATGGTGCCGGACTACCTCAACTACCTCCTCACGGGCGTTGCTGCAAACGAGTACACCAACGCCTCTACGACGGCGCTCGTAGGCGCGGTATCGCGCACGTGGGACGACGAGCTTATCGCCCGCCTCGGCCTGCCGCGCGCGATTTTCCAGCCCGTACGGGAGCCGGGTGCTGTCCTCGGCAGCCTCACGCCCGAGGTCCGCGCGCGCGTGGGCTATGACGCGCAGGTGGTTCTGCCCGCAACGCACGACACCGGCTCCGCTTGGCTTGCCGTTCCCGCGCAGGATCCCGCGGCGGCCTACCTTTCGAGCGGCACGTGGAGCCTGCTCGGCAGCGAGAACACCTCTCCCATCACGGGTGCGGCGAGCGCCGAGGCAAACTTCACCAACGAGGGCGGCGCGTACGGCACCTACCGCTACCTTAAAAACATCATGGGCATGTGGATGGTGCAGAGCGTGCGCCGCGAGCTCGGCCCGCGTGCAGATGGCAAGCTGCCGAGCTTTGACACGCTCATCGACGAGGCCTTTGCCACGCGCGGCGACTTCCCGCTGCTCGACGTGGACGCCGACCGCTTTCTCGCCCCCGCCTCCATGGTGGACGAGGTTCGCGCCGCGTGCCGTGAGGCGGGCGGCCCTGTGCCCGAGACGCCGGGCGAGCTTGTGCGCTGCATCTACGATTCGCTTGCGGCAGACTACGCCCGCGCCGTGGCGGAGCTCGGCGAGCTCACTGGCGTTGCGCGCACTTGCATCAACATCGTAGGTGGCGGCAGCCAGAACCGCTATATGAACCAGGCAACCGCCAACGCCTGCGGCGTTCCCGTGTTCGCCGGCCCCACCGAGGGCACGGCGCTCGGCAACCTCATGGCGCAGATGATTGCCACGGGCGAGTTCGCAAGCCTGCAGGAGGCGCGCGCGTGCGTGGCGCGCAGCTTCAACATCCAACGCATCGACCCCGCGTGCTAAGCCTGCGGAAACGGGATATCAAGACGAAAGGATAGGGGAAGGCCATGTCTACACCTCAGAATGTACCGTCAGCTCAGCCGAGCACCCCGCTCGTGGAGACTCGCGCCAAGGTGGGCGTGTTCTCCATCGCCCTCGGCGCGTACCTGCCGCAGTTCCCCGAGCTCGTTCCTAACTTTGAGCAGCAGTACGCCGACTTCAAGGCAACGCTGCCGCCTGCGGTTGAGCTTGTGGACGGCGGCATGGTGACCACCAAGGAGCAGGCCCAGGAGGCGGGCGACAAGTTCCGCGCCGCCGACGTTGACCTGGTGATCTTGCAGATGCTCACCTACGCGACCTCCTACAACGTGCTGCCCGCGGTGCGCGACCTCAACGTGCCCGTGGTTGTGGTGAACGTGCAGAAGAAGGCGCAGCCCGACTATGCCACGACCGACATCCCCACCTGGCTGGGTGACCTCTACGCGTGCGGCGCCCCCGGCGAGGTCGTGGCCGACCTCAACCGCGCGGGCAAGCGTCACGCGGTCATCACCGGCGTGGTGGAGGGCGGCGACCCGGAGGTCGCGCACCAGCTTGACGAGTGGTGCCGTGCCGCCCAGGTGCGTCGCCGCCTGCGCCGCACCAACATCGCCCAGATCGGCCGCCCCTATCCGGGCATGATGGACCTCTACATCGACGAAACCAACCTCTACAACCGCCTGGGCCTCTACACCAAGCAGTTTGACTGGGAGAAGATGTGGGCCATCGCCGATGGCGTGGATGACCAGGCGGCGATTGACGCCAAGGCGGCCGAGATTCTCGACACGTTTGACGTGGAGGGCGGCGCCGCGGTTTCGGACGAGCCCATTCAGGAGATGGCGCGCTACGTGCTGGCGTTTGAGCAGTGGGTGCGCGACGAGGAGATCGGCCTGGTTGCAAGCCACTATGACGGCTACGCCCAGGGCCAGGCGGGCGTGCTCGACTCCATGCTCATCCCGGCGTTCTCGATGCTCATCAAGCAAGGGACGGCGTGCGCGGTCGAGGGCGACATGAAGGTCGCCGTTGCCATGAGTATCTTGAAGACTATCGCCGGCACCGGTCAGCTCTCCGAGATGTACTCCATCGACTATCCCGAGGACATCGTCATCATCGGTCACTCCGGTTCGGGCGACGCGGCCATCTCCACAGCCAAGAAGCCCACGCTCAAGGTGGTCCCGGTGTTCCACGGCAAGACCGGTGGCGGCTACCTCACCCAGTTCTATCCGGGCCTGGGTACGGTGACGTTCCTGGGCATCACGCAGGATGGCGACGGCCACTTTAAGTTTGTGGTGGCCGAGGGTGAGAACGTCGACGGGCCAATCTTTACGTTCGGCGACACGAACATGCGCATGAAGTTCTCGATTGGCGCGCGCGAGTTCATGAACCGCTGGAACGAGACCGGCCCCACGCATCACATGGCCGCGGCGCTCGGTAGCCATACGGACACGATCTTGAAGGTCGCAAAGATTCTCGATGTGCCGGTTGAGGTGGTGTGCCGCTAGGTTCGTGAGTTGACGGCGGTGGGACGAAGTCCCCTTCGGGCGCTGTCCTCGCCGCTTTGCGGCTGCGGAGGCGCCCTGCGGCGACCCCGCCCGCCGTGCGGGTGGCGAATCACAGGTACAAGTTCAACTAGCGATGCAAGTAACAAGAGGAACCTGGAAACCAAGGAATCTAAAGAGAGAGGATATGACCATGACCGACATTTTGAAGACGCCTGCGCTTGAGGGCTTTATCCGCATGTGCGACGACGGCTGGCTGCAGGGCTGGCACGAGCGCAACGGCGGCAACCTCACCTACCGCATGACCGATGCGGACGTAGAGGCTGCGCGCCCCGCATTTGCTCCCGAGCCGCGTGAGTGGCATGAGATGGGCGTTACTTGCGAGAACCTGGCGGGCGAGTACTTCATCACCACCGGGTCGGGCAAGTACTTCCGCAACGTCCAGATCGCTCCCGAGAAGAACATCGGCATCGTGGAGATCAACGAGGCCGGTAGCGCCTGGCGCATCGTCTGGGGCCTCGAGGACGGCGCGGTGCCCACGAGCGAGTTCCCGACGCACTTCATGAACCACAGCGTGCGCAAGCGCGTGACCGACGGCGCCAACCGCGTGATCTACCACTGCCATGCCACCAACGTGATCGCGCTCACTTACGTGCTGCCGCTCACGGACCGCGACTTCACCCGTCCGCTCTGGCAGAGCGCCACGGAGTGCCCGGTCGTCTTCCCCGAGGGCGTGGGCGTGGTGCCGTGGATGGTTCCCGGCGGCGTCGAGATTGCCAAGGCCACGAGCGTCCTTATGGAGACCTATCAGGCAGCCGTGTGGTCCCAGCACGGGCTTTTTGCGTCCGGTCCGGACTTCGACACGACCTTCGGTCTGGCGCATACCATCGAGAAGAGCGCCGAGATCTACGTGAAGGTGCTCTCGACCGGCCAGCCCATCCTGCAGACCATTGAGGACGACAGCCTGCGTGCCATCGCCCGTGACTTTGGCGTTCAGCTGAACGAGGCGTTCCTCGACTAAACAATCGGATCCAAACGCGTTTCGTTGCGGCGCAACATCGCAACACGTGGATGCATCGCGACCGACCGACAGCTCCTGTATGTCCGGTCGGTCGCGTTGTGCTTCTGCAGCGTTCCTCTCATCGTTTAGGGTATAAGAGCGCCGAAGCAATTCGGTATAGGGAGGATCGCATGAAGGCGCTGCTTATCAACGGAAGTCCGCATAAGGCGGGCGTTACCAATCTGGCTCTTGAGCACGTGGCCAAGGGGCTTGCCGAGGGTGGGTGCGAGAGCGAGATCGTGTGGCTGGGCGCCAAGCCTATCTCGGGCTGCCTAGCGTGCGGGCGTTGCCGCGAAATCGGCCGCTGCGTGGTGGACGATGTGGTAAACACGCTCATCCCCAAGGCGCAAGAGGCGAACGGTCTGGTGATTGGCTCGCCCGTACACTATGCGGCGCCTTCCGGCCAAGTGGTAAGCGCCATGCACCGCCTGTTCTACACCGGCGCGGTCGATTGGACGGGCAAGGTGGGCGCCGCGGTGGTCAACTGTCGGCGCGGCGGTGCGGCATCGGCCTTTGACCAGCTCAACAAGTACTTCACCATCTCGGGTATGCCTATTGTGAGCTCGTATTACTGGAATCAGCTCCATGGCAACACGCCCGAGGAGGCACTTCAAGACGAGGAGGGCCTGGCCACGATGCAGCAGCTCGGTCTCAACATGGCATGGCTCATGCAATGCGTGGCCGATGGCGCTGCGGCGGGGCATACGCATCCGGGCCGCGTGCATAGCGCGCATACCAACTTCGTGCGCTAGGGCCGCCCGGCCTGTGCGCTAGCGGTCTCCTGCGAGGGCGTGACCGCTGTTCTCGCATACTTCCGCGGTGCTGGGTCACGGCGACTGCCAACTGATACCTAGTCGGCCCGCCTGCTTTATGCAGACGGGCCGAACGTCGGTCGGCAGGGGAGATGCCGTTATGGTTTGTGTTGGCGCAAGGGCTAGCGCAGTGTCACCGGTCCGATGAGGCCAGAGGGCTCAGTGGGCTCGCTCATCGAGAAGTAGTCGCACATCTTATGGTCGACGGTGTTGATGACCTCGACCGTGAGCTCGTGCGCGCCAGCCGCAAGATTGCCTGCGCAGAAGCGGTAGGGTGGGACCAGGCGCACGCCGAGCGGGCGCCCGTCAAGCCATGCCTCGGCGGTCTCGTTAACCTCGCCGAGGTCGAGCGTGACGCCATCAAGCGCTTCGTCAAGCTCGAAGGAAAGACGGTAGCGATAGGTTCCCGCCGTGCCTGGGAAGGCGCTGTTCGAAAGGTCCTCGAGCTCGGTGAGTGCAACCTCGTCACCAAAGGTCGGGTAGGTGAGGGCGTCGGCATGGGCGACGTGCCAGGTGCCGGCGAGGGCGATGGGCTCGCGCGCCGGAGCGACGGGTACAGCGGTGTCGGCTTTGGCGCCGGCAACGATCAGGCAGGACTCGTATGGCGCGAGCTCGAGCGCGCCCGCAAAGGCGGTCTCGCCTCCGTTCAGCACGTCGATACGGATACCGCGGAGCTCGTGGAGTGCGCCGTCGGCGCCGCGAGCGGAAAGCGTCGTAGCAAGTGCCGTGCGCGGATGCTCATTCACGCAGAAGTAGTACTCCTCGGGCACCTCGCCCTCAGAAGCGGCACCGGTGTAGTGGTACACGCGCAGCCAGGGCTGCTCGGTATCCGTACGAACGTCGTCGAGTTCTGCGGCGCGCAGGGCACCGGCGAGCCCACCAAGCACGGCAATCTGAGCGCCGGCCCACGCCTCAGGTGCGATGGGGGCAAAGCCCGCCTCGGCCGCGGCCTCGCTGTCGTAGAGACAGCCCGGCAGCTCGTCCACCGCGATGACGGTGACGCCGGCGGCGACAAGGCGCTGGCAGAAGGCGAGTGTTGAGGCGCCCACAAAGGCACGCGCGGGGATGACAAGCGCACGTTAGCGCTGGCCGTTTACTGAGAAACCGTGGCCGTCGGGGCATACCCCAAGCTCGTAGCGCTCCGCGTCGGCAAAGGCCTCCTCGGGTACGAGGTCAAAATCGACCTGCGCGCGGGCAAGCTCGCGGCAGACGCGCTGCGCGGGGCTTGCCTTGCCGGCCCAGGCGGCATCGGCGTCGTAGAGCACGGCGGCAACCGGGTGCGCCGTACCGTTCGAAAGCAACGTCGACAGCCGGTTCATGTAAGTCATAAGGTGACCGAAGTGGCGGAACTGCGGGTTGTTACCGTGCGCGTAGAAGTGCGGCGGGCAGTCGCCGTCGGGGAAGGTGTCCATCGAGAACGCGTGCGGCACAAAGTAGTTCACGCCGCGCACGAGGAAGTGGTCGGCGATCCACTTCATCTCGCGCAGGCCCTCGTGCCAGCCAAAGGCGCCAAAGACCTCGGCCATGCAGCGCCCCTGCTTCTTGGGGTCGAGATGCGCGGCGGAACTACCGAGCTTGGGGAGCATGTAGTTGAAAAACGCCATGTCCCACAGGCCGCGGCCGTAGTTATGGAAGCCGTCGTCCACACCGGGCACAAGCTGGTTGATAACAATGTCCACGCCCGCCATGTCCTGTCCGCCGATGGCGCGGAAGAAGTGGCCGGCGCCGGAGCCCAGGCGCTCGTGGCTGCCCTTGTCCTCAATCACGTGGCCGATGTGCATAACGCCGTGCGCGCGGCACCAGGAGCCAATATTCTCGTCAAAGCACTCGCGGTAGAGCTCGGTCGCCACGTCCATGTAGGCGTGACGTGCGCGGGCACCCGTCTCGTCGCGGTCCCAGAGCTGGGCGAGTGCGCCAAAGAACGCGGCGTCGTCCGTGCAGCCGAGGCGCTCGCGCAGGCGCCGCTCGAGCTCGACCGACCACGGCAGGGGCATCGTTGCCTTGCCGATGAGGCTGTCGGAGCCACCGGTTTCGTCTTTACCGCTCTTCTCGTTCGCAAAACCGGGCTCGTCAGAGAAGAAGCCCAGGATCGTCTTGCCAAACTCGTCGCCCACGTGCGCAAAGTGCGGCTCGTAGATAGCCTCGATGAGCGTGTCGCAGGACTCTTTGTCGACCATGTTGATGTAGTCGGGGTTGTAGTCTGTGCGGCGGCTCGTAGCGAGAATGAAGACCTTGGTCGTGCCCTCGGGCACGTCAAAGACGATGCGGTCGAGGTCTACGGGTGCCTGGCGCGAGAACTGGGCGAGGGCTGCCATCATGGCAGCCATGCCGTTTGCCGTGGCGTTGCCCTTGCCTGCACCGTCGCTCGCGCCGGCACCGGGCTCGCCCGCCGGAGTGTCGGCGGGGTCCTTCTCGCGCGCTGGCACGATGCGGTAGTCGATGGCCACGGGCTTGCCGTCGCAGATCCCCGCCACACCCACAAACTGCTGTGTGGGATCCATGGGGTCGGTCAGCGGGACCGAGAGCCCGCGCGCCGGACCCGCTACGTCAAAGGTGCGGTGCGTAAGCACGACCTTGGCGCGCTCCGGATGCTCGGCAACCTTGCCGTTGGCGTATCCGGTGGGGAAATGCGCGTCGTCCAAGATCCAGATCTTCATGCCAAGACGCTTGCATTCATCAACCACAAAGCGCAGGTCGCGCCACCAGCCGTCGCCGCAGAAGTCCGGGTGGGTGCGGCTCTCGAGGCACACCTCGTGGATGTCTGCCCCAGAGATCTTCTCCAGGTACTTGGTGATGGTCGCGTGGTCCTCGCCCTTCATCCAGAGGAAGGGGAGAAGATGGTTGTCGTAGGTGCCGTCCATCACGGCGCGATAGCTGGTTGCCATGGGGGTCCTTTCCTCGGGTTGCGACAGGAGGCGCTTCGGTTGAATTTGGCTGCGCTAGACAAATCTTAGGACGCGCAGGCTACTCTCGGAATATCGAATTCGTAGGAGTTTACCAACCGAATCACCACTCATTCGATGTATGGCGCATAACATCTTTTTCTGAAAAATGCGCCCGTTAGATAGCGGATAACGCCTTTTTGATCTCTAACGGGCGCGCGGGAACAAAGCGATGGGTGCTGACGGTATCGCTACTCTTCTGAGCTCGCGGCAGCCTCCTCGGCGAGGGCCTCCTTGTCCGCCACGCGGAAGAAAGGCCAGAACAGGAGCACCATGACGGCGATGCACACGAGGTCGATTGCCATGAGCCCGATACCGCCTTGCAGCAGCGTGGAGAGGAACTGCGGCATCACGAAGGGCATGGCGACGGTGGGGTTGAACGCTCCGGCGAGACCGAGCGCGGTGCCGCCGATTGCGATAAGGCCGATGATGGGCTTGGCAAGTACGAAGGGGATGAAGAACGTGGGGTTCAAGACGATGGGCATGCCGAACATGAGCGGCTCGGTGATGTTGAAGAATGCCGGCACGATGGCGAGGCGGCCCAGCGGCTTGTAGCGCTCGGACTTGCAGAAGAAGGCGCAGATGCCGAGTGCGAGGCTATCGGCGTTCTGGACGACGCTTACGACAGCGAAGGCGAGGGCGGGCAGCGCTGCTCCCTGCATGAAAGCCTCGATATTCTGCGTGGAAACCGCCATGGACACCATGGCGTACGCCGACATGATGGACGACGGATGGACGCCGAAGAACCAGATGAACTGGGCGAACGCAGAGACTGCAAGGTAGGACCACGGCGAGGAGCCCACGGCCATGATGGGCATGGCGACAGTTTGGGACACGAGGTCGTAGATGTTGCCGAACGGCGTGAAGGTGAGACCCCAGGAGATGAGCACCATGCCGGTCAGGATAATGATTGAAGCGAACGTGGGGGACAGCGAGCGATTCACGAACTCGGGAACGCTGCTGGGCAGATCGATGGAGACGTGCTTGAGCAGGAAACTCAGCATGGGCGGTAAGACGATGCCCAAGATGAGCGCAATGAAGATGCCGTTGGATCCCAGATAGCTCTGGGGGATAAGGGACACCGAGTAGCCGGGAGCAAGTTCCTGTGTCTGCAGGGGCATGAGGACGAGCATCGATGCTACGGCTAGAACGGCGGACGCGGTGCCATTGCCGCCACGGAGATTACCGTGGGCGTACGCGACCATTATCGCGATGTAGAGCGCCTGCATGTTCATCGTCACGGCGAGTGCGTTGGTGATCACGGCCCCCAGCCCGCTTGAGGTGAGAAACGCCTGAAGCGGTTCGATTGGAAGGCCCGAGATAATGGAAAGCAAGGCAACGCCCAGTGTGACGGGCATGGTTGCCATGAAACCCTGCGTCACGCCCTGAATCGCATTGTTCTCGCTTAGCTTGTGCGCGAACGGCCCCACTGTCTTCTCTAAGATGTTTTGGAACGTATCTGTTAACGCCATGATGTCTCCTCTCGGATGGTTCTGCACAGCTTTCCGTGCCGGTACCGCTACCTTACGGCGTCATCTGCGTGGGCAAAATGCTTGAATCGGAGTAATATCTATGTCGAAATCGGAACTCTCTCAGATGACGTAGAAGACATGAGGATATTTCGATAGACAGGCGTTTCCCTCTCGTGTACCAAGGAGGTCGCGATGAATGTTGAGGAGCTCAACCGCACCCTGTTCTCGCTGACGCCGAACGAGGAGCGCCATCGTGCGGGACAGCTTTCCGGGGATTGGAAAGAGAGCATCGGGACGGACGGTGCCGAAGGCTCGGTGGGGCGTATTACGCTGGGCGGGGTCGATTTCTCGCACGGCGAGGCTCCTGCGGCGTTTCCCCTGAGCGGCGAGATCGTACCCGGGCTCTATGCCGCGGCGGGCGGCTCCATCCTCGTTCGCCAGAACTCGCGCTTCAACCCCGTGCCGCTGCACACGCATGACTATATCGAGATGGCCTATGTCTATGCGGGCACGTGTGCTCAGACGATTGACGGGAAAGAAGTCGTCCTGCAGGAGGACGAGGTGCTCTTGCTCGATACGGGGTGCCCGCATGCGATTGCCGCGCAGGGCGAGGGAGACATCATGGTGAGCTTCCTTCTGGTGGACCGCTCGTTTCTGCGGGACGAGGTGCTGGGCTCCATTGCGCGCGGCAACGCGCTCTCCCGTTTTCTGACCGATGCGTTCAGCGATGAATCGGACCATCGGCACTACGTGCGCTTCTCGTCACGCGGCAACCGAAGGGTCCGCCTATTCTTCCAAGAGCTGATGTGTGAGGCCATCGACCCCTCCACCAATGCGGCGTTCATCTCGCGCGAGCTCTTCCGACTCATCTTCGCCGAACTCATCAACGTTTACGAGAAGGATTATGCACGTCGCGAACGCGAGAGCGGCCGCGTGCCCGTCATCCCCATCGTGCACTATATCGAGGAGCATTACCGCACCTGCACGCAGGAGCGGGTAGCGGAGCGATTCTCTATCAGCCCCAAGTACGTGTCCGTCCTGCTCAAGAAGCATACCGGTATGAACTTTAGACAGATGATCCACGCGCAGCGCTTGGGTCATGCGGCGCAGTTTCTCCGCACGACGCGCTTGCCCGTGACCGAGGTCGCGCACGAGGTGGGGTATGAGAACATGACCTTTTTCTACCAGAAGTTCCACGAAGCGTACGGGTGTGCGCCGGCGGAGTACCGCAGGCGCATCCAAGGGTGAGTTCTTTGCAAAAGGTCCGCGGCGAGCAAAAGCCGGAGCTCGCAGATGCGGGCTCCGGCCGAAAGGAAGGCTTTTTGTACTTGGGGCGGGCTCGTTTCTTTTGCGGTGCTGAAGGGTCCTACTTCTCGGGATCGGCGAGGATGTAGGCCAAGATACCGGACACCGCAAAGGCGATGAGCATCGTGACGATGAAGCCGTAGAAGCTGATGTCGATGCCTGCGGGGTTAATCATGGCCGGGATGCGGAAGAAGCCGTCGCCCGCCATGGAGTAGCACTTGCCGCCGAGCGCCGCGAGGATGCCGCCTGCGATGCCGCCGCCGACCCACGCTGCCATGAAGCACTTGAACTGCGGGAGCGCGATGGAGTAAATAGTGGGCTCGGTTACGCCAAAGAGGCAGGTGGTCATGTCGGTGATGCCCTCGGCGCGCTTCTCGGGGTCACGCATCTTGAGGGCGTAGCCCAGGCTCACGCCGGCGAGCGCCCAGACGGTGAGGCCAAGTACGGCGTTCAGCGGATCGGCGCCGAGCGTAGTGATGTTGTTGATGATGATGGGGATCATAGCGCTGTGGAGACCGAGGAGGACGACCATCTGCCAGAAGGCGCCAAGCGCGACGCCAGCGAGCACGGGGGCGACGTCAAAGAGCCACATGACAGCGGAGCTGATGGCGTTCGAGAGCATGTTCATGACCGGGCCGATGGCAAGCCAGGAGACGGGCACGGTTATGAGGAGCACGATGACGGGCACGAGCATGAGCTGCACCATCTCGGGCACGATCTTCTTAGCGCCCTTCTCGACCAAGCTCGCGAAGAACGAGGCAAGAAGCACGGGGAAGAGCGTGTTGGAGTAGGTGGCAGCCACCACGGGGATGCCAAAGAAGTCCACGCCCTCACCCACGGCGGTGACAAGGTTGGGATACAGGAAGGCGGCGCCGATGGTGGCGGTCACGTACTGGTTGCACCCAAAGACCTTGCCGGCCGAGAAGCCCACGATGACAGGCATGAAGTAGAGGACGGCGTCTGCCGCGGCATACCAGAGCTGGTAGGCGCCGCTCGTGCTCGAGAGCACGCCAAAGGTGGTGCAAAGGGTGAGAATGCCCTTGATGATACCGCCGGCGATCATGGGGCCGATCATGGGCATGATGCAGCCGCTGATGACCTTGAAGAAGCGGTCCCAGAGCGAGCCCTGACCGACCTTGTCGATCTTGACAGCGCCCTCGTTCTCGGCGGAGATACCTGCGATCTCGCGCACCTTGGGCGTGACGTTGCTCACATTCGTGCCGATGATGATCTGATACTGGCCGCCCTGGTTCATGACGCCCTTGACGCCATTGATGGCCTTAACCTCATCCTCGTTAGGGATGGAATCATCTTTAAGGACAAAGCGAAGGCGCGTCATGCAGTTGGTGACGCTGACGATGTTCTCCTTGCCGCCAACGGCAGCAACCACATCTTTGGCAAGCTGGGTGTAGTCCTTTGCCATGAGTTCCCCTCCTAGTGGTTGGAAATACGTAAACGAGCAGCTGCTTCTCGTTTGATATCGCTATCTTACGAAGGCGTCCTGTGCGTGGTAACATCGGTTTCGAGACGGTTTGACCAACCATATCCACACTACCTATGCATTTGAGTGTATTTCGTATGAGAAGAGTGCGATATATCGCATAACAGATGCTTGGTAACGGCTCAGGGAGGCGATGGGCATGGAGATTGCTCAGCTGAATCGGCTTCTTCTCGAACTCTCTCCGAGCGAGCAGCGCTATCGCGAGGGCGAGGCATATGACTGGGCAGGGCCAAGCGACATGATAACGATTGATGGGCGCCCGGTGATCCAGATGGACCAGGGGGTCGACGGCAGCCCTCGCTATCTCGACGTAACGGTGGGGCAGGGCGCTCAACGACCCATGGCCGACCTGCTGCTTCTCAGGCGTAATTCGCGCTTCAATCCCGTTCCCGAGCATATCCATTCCCACATTGAAATCAGCTACGTATATGCTGGCAACTGCCCTCAGACGGTGAACGGGCGCTCCATGACGCTTCAGGAGAATCAGGTGCTCCTGCTCGACACTAATTGCCCTCACTCGATCGGTTCGCTCGGTGAGAGCGACATCACGATGAGTCTTGTGCTGTCGCGCGAGTTCTTGCGTGACAACCTGCTGGGGAGTTTCACCCACGAGAGCATGCTCGCGCACTTTATCGTGAATGCCCTCAACGAGCAGACGGAC
The DNA here is from genome assembly GCA_949288855.1 of uncultured Collinsella sp. GTDB lineage: Bacteria > Actinomycetota > Coriobacteriia > Coriobacteriales > Coriobacteriaceae > Coprousia. Next base: position 14,882 of record CASELS010000035.1, read on the forward strand.
CATCGTCGCTACGTGCGCTTCCACTCGGATAACAGCCGGCGCATCCGCCGCTACTTCCAAGAGTTCATGTGCGAGTACTTCGACCCTACCAGCAATGCTGATCGCGTGCTCATCAATCTCTTGCAGCTCATTTTTGCCGAGCTCATCAGTGTGTACGAGGAGGACTACCTTCGTCGCGATGAGGACCGCGGGAGCGTTTCGGTCATCCCCATCATCCGTTACATCGAGAAGCACTATCGTACCTGCACGCAGGAAGGCGTTGCGGAGCGCTTTGCCATCAGCCCCAACTATGTGACGACCTTGCTCAAGCGGCATACTGGCATGACGTACATTCAAGCGGTGCAGGCGCAGCGTTTGGGCCACGCGACGAGCCTGTTGCGTCACTCCGACCGTACGGTGGACGACATCGCGCACGAGGTGGGCTACGAGAACACAACGTTTTTCTACCGCAAGTTCCGTGAGGCGTACGGGCTCGCGCCCGCTGAGTATCGGGCGCGCCACAGAGGGCACGCGCTTGGCTGAGCAGGCGCGTTTGTTGCGTGCCGCGTGCAATCGGCACGCCCTGTGTGCACTTGTAACACTTCATGTGCAGATAGCACGCTTCATAGGGCCTTTTCCGTGCTAGATGCACACGAGGTGTGCCGATTGCACACAGACTGTGCCAGATGCACATGAATAGGCCCGCCGGTGGATGCCGGCGGGCCTTATGCTGCGGTGGGGAGCTGAGTTCCTCAGAATGCTGGAAATTGCGGGGCGCTAGTTCGTGGTCTCATCCTGACCGGTGGAGGTGTCGCCACCGGAAGTGCCCTGGTCGCCGGTGTCGGGCTCCTCGATCTGGCCGGCGCTGGCGCCGGGGCCGCCGGAGACCACGATGGTGATCGTGGTGCCGTACTCCTGTGTGCCGCTCGGGCTGTAGCTGATGACGTGGCCCTCGGGGACCGTGCTGCTCGACTCAACCTGAACCGACACGTTAAAGCCGGCCGCCTTGATGTCGCTCTCAGCGCTACCCTGCGTGGCACCCGTCACGTTGGGGACAGAGCCGGTGGTGGGCAGCGCGCCCTGCGAGACCACAAGCTGGATGGTGGTGCCCGGCTCGACGCTACCGCCGGGGGAGTAGCTGATGACGTTGCCGGCGCTCATGCTCTCATCGTAGTCATAGGTGACGCTGTAGGAGAGCTTGAGCTCGTCGAGCATCTGCTTGGCGGCGGACTCGCTATAACCACGGAGGTCGGGAACGGGGACCGTATCGGGGCCGGTCGAGACCTTGTAGGAGATGGACGTGCCCTTGTCGACCTCGGTGCCCGCCTCTTGGGTCTGCTCAAAGACCGTGCCCTCGTCAGCCTCGTTGGCCTCTTCGGTGGGGATTCCCACAAGGCCGGCCTCGTCGAGCGCCTGCTTGGCCTCATCAGCGGTCTTGCCTACCAGGTTGGGGACCTTGACTTTCTCAACGGGCTCCTCGCCGCGCGACACGGTGATGTCAACCTTGGTGCCCGGCGCCTCGCGCAGGCCGCCGGAAGGCGTCTGGCCCATAACCTCGCCCTCGGCGTACTCGTTGCTAAAGCCGTCGGTGATCTCGCCCACCTCAAAGCCCTCTTCCTCGAGGGTGTCGCGCGCCTCCTCGAGCGTCATACCGAGCACGCTCGGGACGGTCGCGGTGTCGCCGCCGCCCATGAAGCTCATGGCGAGCGCCGCAATAACGCCGAGCGCCGCGATGACGCCGATTACAATAGCCGCGATCTTGCCCTTGCTGGGGCGGTCCTCGGGCTCATAGGAGCCGGTGCCGCCCGCCGCGCCACCGCGGACGGCGGACGTGGCGCCTGCGCGCGGGG
>CASELS010000036.1 GCA_949288855.1 uncultured Collinsella sp.
CGACGGCGGCGCTCAGGCCCAGAAACTTGCGTCTATTCAACATGTGGTTTTCCTCCTTGTGGCGATCATGACGATCAATTCACAATTAGGGTAAGGAAAACACTGTTTTGCATCTATACGATGTCCGCAACGAAACTTGCAAATCTGCAAAATACGAGAGGAGCTGCTCGGCGGCTCAACAATCTCCTCCTCTGGCGCGTGTTGGAAGGCATTGCGGCGAAAGGTTCGCTGACGGCCGCCTGCATTGAGCTTGATCTGGAAGTTTCGACCGTCTCGCGGCAGATCGCGGTGTTCGAGCGCGATTGGGGCGTGAAGCTTTTCTCGCTTTCCTGCGCGGAGCCAATGCGATGGACAAGCATGCTCTCGATGCGCCGGTCTACCAGTTCTGCGCATTTGTGGGGACGGGGGAGGAGCGCGTGTTTTTGGATCGCACCGCCTCCGTTGCGGCCACGCGTTGGACCGACCTGTTCTGCGACGTGGTGCCCCGCGAGGGCGGTAAGGCCTTTGGCGTCGCGGCGACGCTTGAGCGCTACGGGCTCTCTCCCGAGGAGGCCGTTGCCTTTGGCGACGGCGAGAACGACCTCAGCATGTTCGATGCGGTGGGGACGAGCGTGGCGATGGGAAACGCTTGGGACGTCGTCAAGGACCGTGCCTCGCTCGTCACGGCAGATGTGGACGACGACGGCATCTGGAAGGCCTGCGAGCGGCTGGGGCTGCTGGGATAGCGCTGATCAAATCTTTCCGCGCCCGCGCCGCCCGCGGCGGCGCGGGGTTTGATCGGTCTTCGACCGGTGTCTCCCTGGCGCGGGTACGAACGGAAGAATCCGTATGTTTCTGACGAAAGTAGCTTCCAAAACGTCAGAAACATACGGATTCTTCTACAGAGGTGCGCTATGTCCTGCCCCATGCGGGCGCGGCTACCGGGTGCGCCGAACCGCCCCGAATGGGGAGCGCCACCGTGGCGGGGCGGTTACTTCAGGTGCGTGGGGCGGCGACCGTCGTCCTCGCCGCTGCTGTGCTTGAGGTTGGGGATGATGCGCTTCACGATCCAGAAGATCGCCACGATGACAACGAGCGCGATGATCACGTACTTCACGATGTCAGAGATCCACTCGGCCTGCTCGGAGACCTGCATCCAAGCGCTGCCGGCGGCGGCTCCGAGCGAGCAGAGGATGGTGTTCCACACGGCGGAGCCCACGAGCGTGAACAGCGTGAACTTGACGGGGTTCATGCGGGCGGTGCCGGCGGGAATGGAGATGAGGCTGCGCACAACGGGGATGCAGCGGCAGATGAGCACGGTCGCCTGGCCCTTGCGGTCAAACCAGTCGACGGCGCTCGCGATGTCGGTGCCCTTGCAGCCAAGCAGGCGCATGGGGCGCGTCTCAAAAAAGCGCATGAGGCGCTCGCGCGAGAGCACGTAGCCAATGCCGTAGAGGATGTAGGCGCCGAGCACCGAACCCGCCGTGGCAGACACGATAACAAGCGGCAGCACCATATCGGTCGTGGTGGTGAAAAAGCCCGAGAGCGGCAGGATAACCTCGCTCGGGATGGGCGGGAAGACGTTCTCGATGAAGATGAGGGCGCCCACGGCGAAGTAGCCGAACTGGTTGATGAAGTCGTAGAACAGCGCGTCCATTGGATAAACCCCTTAGATAGGTGGAGCGCGCCGCTTGGGCGCGCGGAGTCGGTCAAAAGGCCGAGGGTAAGTGTAGCCGAGCGACCCTGTAGCTGCTCTCTGCTCTTAGATAATCCACTGAGACTCAAGAAGCGGGGCGCATGGAGGGTGTGCGACCGTTTAGCGCCTGGTGGGCAGCCACCGGATGGAAAGAGCGTGTGCGAAGGGGCGCTCGAAGATGGGGAGCGCGCAGAGGGCGGTCGTGAGCGCCGTGAGGGCAAGCGCGATGACGACACCAAAGACGGGGTCGGTAACGAGTGCCGTATCGTAGAGGGGTGTGTGGTACCTGAGCCAGGCGCAGAAGATACGGTGGAGGACATAAATCTGCAGCGAGCGCCTGCCGAGGGTGGTGAGGACAGATGTGTTCTTGGGGGCGAGCCTGAGGACGGCGAGCGAGCAGACGAGGGCGGCACCGAGGGCGAAGAGCTTGGCGGCGGCGCCCGTGAGGATGGCGGCAAGACCCCCCCCTGCGAGGTGCGGATAGGGGTTGTCGCCATAGACCATGGGGAAGAACCAGCTGAAGGCGCGCTCATCAAGTATGCGTGCGACTACGAACGCGGCGGCGATGACGACCGCCACCCAAAGCTCGCGCCTGCGGCTCAGGCGCTCGATTGTCTGCGGCTTCAAGTAGTAGCCGGCGGCGAAGCAGGGGAGAAAGGCCGCGGCGCGCCCGAGCGCGAGCACGCCGTTGGAAAGATCGATGCAGCCGAAGGCGAGCGCCACGCCAAGCGACGCCGCCATGCCGCGCGCGGCGCCCAGGCGCGAGAGAGCGGGCGTGGCGAGATACCACCACGCCATGGCGACGATATACCAGGGCGCTGAGGTGAAGCGGATGAGGCGCCACGGGGTGATTGCCATGCCGTTGATGAGAACAAGTGCCGCCTGGAACACGACGCCGAGCACGACAAACGAGATGATGCGGTTCACGTTGAGGCACCCGTCTCGCCAGGCTCCCTTGGCAAAGAGGCCCGAGAGGAACACAAAGAGCGGCATGTGGAAGAGGTAAATGATGTCAAAGAGGAGACTTAAGGACGGTGTGTCGTTTTGGACGGGTATGGCGATATGGCCAAAGACGACCAGCACGATCAAAATCCCTTTAAGGTTGTCAAACAGCGCAATGCGCGGCGCGTGAGCGCGCTTCTCGCCAGCTCCCATCAAGCCTCGTCCATCCCCTTTGAATCCCCCATGCCGGCGCGGCGGCAGCATGCGAGCGCTCGGCAAACCGGTATCATAGCAGGGTGAGAAGCGTATGGAGCAAGAAAGGTGTCCTATGGAGAAGATTGCGAGCTTTACCGTCGATCATCTGACGCTTGAGCCGGGCCTCTACGTGTCGCGCATCGACCGCGACCCTGCGACGGGCGCCGTGGTGACGACCTTTGACATTCGCCTTGTCGCTCCCAACCGGGAGCCGGTGATGAACACCGCCGAGGTGCATACCATCGAGCGCTTGGGCGCCACCTATGTGCGCAACGACCCCGCGTGGGCATCGCGCGTGGTCTACTTTGGCCCCATGGGATGTCGTACGGGGTTTTACCTCGTAGTTTTTGGCGAGGTGACCTCTCGCGAGGTGTTGCCGCTCGTGCGCGGGCTGTTTACGTTTGTGGCGGATTTTGAGGGCGACATTCCGGGCGCCGCGCCCGAGGAGTGCGGAAACTACCTCGACCAGAATCTGCCTGCCGCGCGCTGGTGGGCGCGCCGCTACCTCGCGCAGACGCTCGAGGTGATCGACGACGCGCACCTTTCCTACAGCGCGTAGCTAGACGGCGGGTCCGTCGATAAAGGAGATGAGGGCCGCCGCGCTCTCGGCCACCTCGTCGGGAAGGACGATAAGGGCCGCTGCACCTGGCGTGAAGGCGGCCTCCTCGCCGGTGAGCCAGGTGCAGATGCGGTTCATGAAGGGGATGTGCCCGCAGGCGACGATGCTTGTCGCCTGCGCTTGGGCGAGCTCGGCGAGAAACGCGGCGTCGTCTTGCTCCCAGAGCGAGGTGTGTTCAACAGGGGCGCTCACGCTGCGGCCGAGGCGTTCGAGCGCGCCGCGGGCCTCGTCAGCGGTCTGGTGTGCGCGCACGGCAGGGCTCGTCCACAGGGCGATGGCCTGGCCCTCGGGCGCAAGGTCAAGGCCCGCCCCCTCGGCGTCGGCCAGAAGCTCGGTAAAGGTAGTCTCAAAACCGGTTGGCGCGGCGAGCGCGGCGCGACCTGCGGGCGTGAGCTCACGCAGGGCGTCGGGCTTGCCGGTGCCGGTGGGCTCGGGCTTACCGTGGCGAATGAGGATGAGCTGCTTCATAGTTGCTCCTGTCAGAAAATGTGCCGCGCGCCGGGCGCTATGCGGTGACGTAGCGCCTAGAGGGTGCCAAAGATGCGGTCGCCCGCGTCGCCGAGGCCGGGCACGATGTAGGCGTTCTCGTTCAGGCGCTCGTCGATGGCGCAGGTATAGATGTGGATATCGGGATCGTCGGCAAGCACCGCGGCGAGTCCCTCGGGCGCAGCGATAAGGACGGCGAGCTTGAGGTCGCGCGCGCCGCGGGCCTTGAGGGCGTGGATGGCGTCGATGGCAGACCCGCCCGTGGCGAGCATGGGGTCGACGATGATCGAGGTGCGCTCGTTGATGTCGTGCGGGACCTTGAAGTAGTACTCGCGCGGCTCGTGCGTGGTCTCGTCGCGCTCCATGCCGATGTGGCCCACGCGGGCGGACGGGATGAGGTCGAGCATACCGTCGACCATGCCGAGGCCGGCACGCAGAATGGGGACGATCGCGACCTTACGGCCCGAGATCTCCTTGCCCACCGTGCGGCAGATGGGGGTCTCGACCTCGCGGTCGGCGAGCGGGAAGTCGCGCGTGACCTCGTAACCCTCAAAGAGGGCCAGCTCGCGCACGAGCTCGCGGAACTGCTTGGTACCCGTGTTCTTGTCACGCATGATGGTGAGCTTGTGCTGGACGAGCGGGTGGTCGACGACGGTAACACGCGATGCGTCGTAGCTTGCGGGCATGGGTCCTCCTCGAAGGTCGGGTGCGTCCGGTCGCCGGCGCTGCGGCCGGCATCCTCTGTGTTACTGTAGTCGATTATCGCACGTTACGAGTCGCGCGCCGTGCGGCATCTGCCGGCGGCGCTTTGACGTGGCCTAACCGGCCTGCGGCAGCGCAAACAGCGCTATCGGTCTCACGTTAGACGAACTCGAACGCTCTGCCCGCTCCCGCGCTTGGATCGACGTCTGCAAGTTTTCTACAGCCCAAAAAGAAATCAAATCAATCTAGCTGTATTCTAAGAATCATAGAACTCTAATCTTCTATGATTGGGGCTCACTATAAAATGTTGGAATACTATCTGGCATATAATTATGAAATCGATTTACCAGCATGGCGGGGAGGATTCTGCTGAACGGTCGTTTTATCCACTTTCTTCCCGCTGAATCAACAAAATAAATCTCAAACCTGCAATTCTCATCATGCCGCAGTTCACAAGTAGGTTTTTCAATAAAATACTTTCCTGATTGCAGCATGCAAACTTTTACTCTAAAGCGCGGGTCTGTGATTTGCCAGCCTTTCGTGCAGATTTTATGAACTGGCGAAGGAACTTTCTGTTGCATTATAAAAGCTTCTTGTAATGAAGCTGGATTCCTCGCCGTTTTTTCGGCAACCGAAGAAACGATAACTTCCCGTATCATCCTGTCCCCTACGTAATAAAGAACAAGCTTTCCCTCATTTGCATAAGCTTCTATTTCGATATCATCGGGAAATACTCGCGTATGGAGTTCGGTTATAAATGATGCGATTAACTTATACAGAAAGTTCACTCAATCATAACCTCCCAGTTAATCAAGGTAAAAATCGTTGCTGATGCCTGTGGCTTGGCAGGCATGAACTAGGTAATCAAGCAAAAACCTTAATGATTTCCTGAGCCATGTAATCTGTCCGAATTTTTGAACAAATATTGGGCTAACGGCGTAATAGAGGCGAACAAACTGTCTACCCAGCAACGACGTTGATAATTTTTGGTCACGAAAGCGCCTTAGAACCCAAACCTCAGGGCAATCATATGAACCATATACGCATGTCGCAATATAGCATCCTTTATTTGCGTTTGTATCGACGCTCTTCTTAGGTTTCTTGATGAATGTGCCGTCCGAATTCCTAACTAAACCCTGATTGCTGCATATCCGATCAACCAGTTCACGTTCTTTGGCATTGCTTAAATCAAAGACGGTTAAAATTGCTTTGTAAACATAATCATGGAGAAACACGAGGTCTTCGCTTGTGATAGGCCCAGGAGTTGGATAAAGAAATTCATCTGGTAATTCAGCCCACGGATTATACCGACCGCTTGAGGACATCGTCTCTAGGTTGAATTTCCACTGTCGAGCACACTCGGATAAATAGCCTAGCGTGTTTAGCTCAGCTTTGTCCTCTACAAGCACCGTCCAAGGTCCGATTGTTCCCGTATGTGGAGAAACGCAATGCCCTTTTGAATCTGCACCGTATTTATTAGCAGAAGCATTTAGATCCTCAAGAATGCGCTTCAGGTCCACGACTAAAGATCGCTCTTTTTCGTTTGATTGGTCACATGCCTCGATGGCAGATCGCACATACCCATCAGTTAGAGCAAGATTGGCCGTATCGAGCACATTCATTGCCGTATCGTGCGCATTCATTCTCTGACTAGAACTCATCATCGGATAGCCTCTTCTCTAATTTTTGCTGCATTTTACTATGAAAATGTAGTCGTACAGTAGTGACTCCTTTTTTTCAGAGTCGATACTATTAATGGAGGCTTTGAGGGCCGGATATAGAGCAAAGGGACGAATAGTTTGCACCCCCAGTGAAACATGACCGAGTCGGTGCAGCAAGGATACTGCGGCGGCTAGTTTCTGTTGCCCCTTATGAGGGCGAGGCGGGTGCTGGCGAGTTTTCAGGCGACCATCGTTAGAGTTGCGTAGCGGTGTTCTCTCAGGAATATTCTGTTTGGCAATCCCCAGACCGCGGTTCGAACCTTCTGGCTTAGTCTGTCCTTGCATGAGTGCTCGCCTAAAGTAGGATGACCCACGCTTGGGGGTATGGTCGGGGCTGTAGTGGAGCCCGATTTCCTCCATGCCGGCCAGCGACCCTTCGGCTGAGACGTTCCGCCTGATGGGACGCGCGTGCAGTCGTCCGTATCCTTCAGTGTGTTCTTGAACTCGAGTGGATTGATGGCGGCATCCTCGCCGTCGCTCATTGCAAGCGGCGTGTGCGAATATATCGTGGCGTCGAAACTAGTGCAGACATTCTCTTCAGGTCTCTTGGCGAGCAAAAGATTCCCTCGGAATCCGCGGGCGCAATCTTCTTGGAAATCCAGTACCGAGCGCATTCTGTATAATCCGCTTCAACGGGTATGGAAACGCGGCCACTGCGCGAGAAGCGGCAACATTAATATACAGGAGGTTGGGTATGGCCATCGAGCGCGTGCGCGCCTATTTCGCTGCGCAGGGGATAGCGGAGCGCATCTTGGAGTTTGAGACCTCGAGCGCCACGGTGGAGCTGGCGGCGGCAGCCGTGGGCTGCGAGCCCGAACGCATCGCCAAGACGCTCTCGTTTCATGTGGCCGAGCGCGTGGCTCTCATCGTGGCCGCCGGCGACGCGCGCATCGACAATCCCAAGTTCAAGGCGCAGTTCCATACCAAGGCCAAGATGCTCTCCGCCGCGGAGGCGGAGCCGCTCATCGGCCACGCGGTGGGCGGGGTGTGCCCCTTTGCCGTGAACGACGTCTGCGACGTGTACCTCGACGAGAGCCTGCGCCGCTTCGATGTGGTCTACCCGGCCTGCGGCAGCGCCAACAGCGCCATCGGTCTCACGCTCGAGGAGCTCGAGCGCTACGCGCACCCGGTCGCATGGATCGACGTCTGCAAGCTGTCGTCCAGCCTGCATAATGAGCTCGCTGAAGGACATCGTGACGTCTTGGAGGAACGCGTGCACGACGCTCGCGAGGGCGTCGCGCACCTACATGATGAGCTGGATTGCTCCTAACCGGCAGAAAAAAATGCTGGGCACATGAGGGCGGGAGGCCCTTCCCGTTGCGCGATTTCTCGCAGAGCTGAGCGCAAGGGGAAGGGCCTCCCGCCCTTCTTTGGGAACGATTTATTTCTCGATATGCAGGCAGCGCATGGCGTTCAGGATCGCGATCATCGCCACGCCCACGTCGCCAAAGACGGCAAGCCACATGTTGGCAAGGCCGAAGGCGGCAAGCACAAGGATGAGGACCTTGACGCCAATGGCAAAGACGATGTTCTGCCACACGATCGCCATGGTACGGCGTGCGATGCGCATGGCCTTGGCGATCTTGGACGGTTTGTCGTCCATGAGGACCACGTCTGCGGCCTCGATGGCGGCGTCCGACCCCATAGCTCCCATGGCGATGCCAACATCGGCGCGCATGAGCACGGGCGCGTCGTTGATGCCGTCGCCCACAAAGGCGAGCTTGCCCGCCTCGGGCTCGGTTGCGAGCAAGCGCTCCACCTGAGCGACCTTGTCCTCGGGCAAAAGCTGGGCATGGAACTCGTCAATGCCGAGTTTCTCGGCCACGGCGCGCGCCACGTCCTCGCGGTCGCCGGTGAGCATGACGCAGCGCTTGACGCCTGCCGCGTGGAGCGCGCTGATGGTCTGGACTGCGTCGTCTTTCACCACGTCGGCGATGACGATGTGCCCCACGTACGCGTCGTCGACAAGCACGTGCAGGATGGTGCCGGTAAGCTCGCAGTCGGGAGCGTTCGCGCCATGGGCGCGCATAAGCTTGTCGTTGCCCACTACCACGACGTGCTCGTTCACACGGGCAGAGACCCCGTGACCGGACTCCTCGCGCGCCTCGGCGATGCGCGCCTGATCGATCTCGCCCGTGTAGGCGGCGCGCACGGAGACGGCGATGGGGTGGTCCGAGAACGCCTCGGCATGCGCCGCCATGGAGAGCACGTAGTCCGGGTCAATGCCCGCCTCGGGGTGCACGGCGACCACGTTGAACGTGCCCGAGGTGAGGGTGCCCGTCTTGTCAAAGACCACGGTGTCCACATGGGACAGGAGCTCGAGGTAGTTGGAGCCCTTGACGAGGATGCCCTCGCGCGACGCGGCGCCGATGCCGCCGAAGAAGCTAAGCGGGACCGAGATTACGAGCGCGCAGGGGCAGGAGACCACGAGGAACGTGAGGCCGCGGAGCACCCAGTCGGTCCAGGGGCCGAGCCCAAGGAGCGGCGGCACGATGGCGAGTACCACGGCGGAGATGGTGACGATGGGGGTGTAGACGCGGGCGAAGCGGGTGATGAAGTTCTCGGTCTTGGCCTTCTTCTCGCTCGCGTTCTCCACGAGCTCCAGGATGCGCGACACGGTTGACTCGCCGAAGGGCTTGGTGGTCTTGACGTGGAGAAGCCCCGTCATGTTGATACAGCCCGAGATGACGTCTGCGCCCATCTCCACGTGGCGCGGCACGGATTCGCCCGTAAGGGCGGCGGTGTCGAGCTGGCTGGTTCCCTCTACGACAACACCATCGATAGGCACGCGCTCGCCGGGCTTGACGACGATGACGTCTCCCACGGCGACCTCGTCAGGATCGACCTCTACGAGCCTGCCATCCTGCTCGATGTTGGCGTAATCGGGCGCGATATCCATCATATCGGCGATGGATTTGCGGCTCTTGCCCACGGCATAGCTCTGGAAAAGCTCGCCCACCTGGTAGAAGAGCATGACCGCGCAGCCCTCGGCGGACTGGGGCTCCGTCTCGGGGAAGAGGATCGTCGCAAAGGCGCCGATGGTCGCCACCGTCATGAGGAAGGCCTCGTCAAAGGGGTCTCCGCGCCGGATGTTGTTCCACGCTTTCAGAAGGACGTCGTAGCCGGCGATAAGGAAGGCTGTGAAGTAGAGGACGAAGGCGACGTATACCTCGGCGCTACCTGCCGCAGCGGCGAGCAGCCCCGTTTTCTCGAGGGCCATGACGACAAAGAAAAGCGCGATGGCGATAAGGATGCGGTTGCGCCACTTCCGCTGCTTTCTGTTCATGAGTGCTCCTTGGTGCTCAGATTAATGTATAAATGAACATACATTCATATGTAGATGGGCAAAATGCCGCGCGAGGCGGTGGGAGCCGGACGCGGGATGGGGAGTCCCTCCGCGCCCGACGAGGGACAAAGAGTTAGCGAATGACCTCGCAGTCGGGCTCCATTTTGGCGACGAGTGCGATCACGTCCTCGACGACGTCGGCAAAGCGCTCGTCGGCGGCGGTGAGCGTGAGCTTTTGCGTTAGGAAGTTGACGCGGGCGCTCTCGACGCCGTCGATCTTGTTGAGGGCGTCCTCGAGCTTCTGCGCGCAGTTGGCGCAATCGATCTCGTCGAGTTTGAATGACTTGCGCATGGTGGGTTCCTTTCCCTCGGTGCCCTTTGGGGCGTGGCTGTTACTCGCAGATGTGGTTCATGCCCTGGGCGAGCATGGTGTGGACGTGGTCGTCGGCAAGCGAGTAGATGATGCTGCGGCCGTCGCGGTCGAAGCGCACGAGCCTCGCCTGCTTCAAGATGCGCAGCTGATGGCTGACGGCGCTCTGCGTGGCGCCGATGGTCTCAGCGATATCGCCCACGGCGCGCGGCTGGTCAAACAGCGCGTAGAGAATCTTGATACGGGTGGTGTCGGAAAAGACCTTGAACAGGTCGGCAAGGTCGTAGAGCAGCTCCTCGTCGGGCAGGCAGGGCTCGTCTACGGCAGGGGAGGTCTCGGTGTCGGCAGTCATGGTGCTCCCTTCGACTCTTTAACGTATGAACAAGTGTTCATATATCTGAGTATGAGTATATGAACGTATGCTCATATGTCAAGAGATTCTTATGCGAATTCTCCGAAAGGTGTCCGTTTTCCGCGAATGGCACCGGAGCCCGGCGCAATATACGCGCCGCTCGTTGTCGGAGCGATGCGGTAGGATAACAGGCGAAGATCGCAAAACGCACCGGCGCCTCATCGTCGGTAGAAACGGAGCAGCTATGATCATCGAGGAGCATACCCTCTGGGGCGAGGAGCCCACGCCCGAGCACCCTGCAACCTATAGAGCCTACTTGGCTGATGCGCTCACCTCGGCACCCGACGCCAAGCGTCCGGCCATGGTGGTCTGCGGTGGCGGGGGATTCCATCATGTGGTGTCGCACGAGAAGGAGCCGGTAGCGCTTGCGTTTCTCGACCGGGGCTACCAGGTGTTTGTGCTCGACTACGTGACAACCTCAACGGGCGACGTGTCCTATCCCCATCCCGAGGCGGATCTTGCCAAGATGGTCGCCACGGTGCGTGCCAACGCCGACGCTTGGCGCGTGGACCCGGAGCGCGTGGCCGTCATCGGGTTCTCAGCGGGCGGCTTTGTCTGCGCGGCGCTCGCCGCCGGATGGAAGTCCGGTCCCTTTGCGGCGCTCGCCGGCGCGCGCTCCGATGCCATCCGTCCCGATGCGGCGGTGCTTTGCTACCCGCTGCTCGACCTGCGCGTGGTGCGCGACGAGCAGCTGCGCGACCCACGCATCGACCTGCGCGTTCCCAAGACGGGCGGCAAGACCGGCCGCGACCTGGTGATGGACTACCTCGCGGCGGTCGCCGGCGGCACGGGCGATGACGAGCGCCTGACCGAGATCGCCCCGGTGAGCCATGTCGACCGCGCCATGGCCCCCACCTTTGTTTGGGGGACCGCCGACGACAAGACCTGTCCCATCGTGCAGGTGCACGATCTTGCCGCCGCCATGGCGCGCGCCGGCGTGCCGCATGAGGTGCACGTCTTTGATCAGGGCGGGCACGGTCTCTCGATGGCAAACGTCAACACGCGTACGGACAACGAAGCGGAGCAGGCGGTCGTGCGCCCGTGGTTCGACCTGGCGTACGCCTTCCTCGCGCGCCGAGGCGTCGCGTAGCGGCGCGTAGTCATGTGCCGGCGTATTCGGGGTATGGTAGACGCAGGTGGTGGTGACATGGAACGTGTTTGGTCGGTGTGCTCGGAGATGCTGGTGGCCGGTTCTGTCACACAGGCGGCTGGGTCGCAAAACGCGGCGGGGCGCGTTACGCTCGTCTCCGCGGCGGAGGCGAGCGCGCGTTTTCCCGGCGTGCTTGCAGCTGAGGTGCTGGAGTCGCTGCCGCACGCTGCCGTGTCCTATATCGAGCGCGACGCGTCGTGCGCGGCGGGCATCGTCGTCATTCCCACGGCACGGCGCCCGCAGTGCGAGGCACACCGGTTTGCGTTCATCGTCCTTCCCGGCGAGCTCGTGCTGGTTGAGGACGGCACCACTTGTGCAGAACTTCTCGATCAGCTTCAAGCTGAAAAGGCGCCGGTAGGGAGCGCGCATGGTGTTTTGGTTGCGCTCATGCGGCTGCTTCTGCGCGATCACCCCGCTAAGCTGTCGCGCGTACGCGAGGACTTCGAGCTCATCGAGGAGCTCATTCTAGAGGGCCGTGAGCGCGTGAACCGCTTGCTCATGCGCGAGGATGCGCGCCGCCTGCTCGGCCTCGATGGGTTCTATCAAGGGCTTACCGATATCTTGGGAGAGCTTGCCGACGAGGGCGATGGGCTTATCGACCCCGCCGTGCGCCCGCGTCTTACCGCGCTCGCGCGGCAGGTGGAGCGGCTCTCCATGCGCTTGGAGGCACTGCAGGACTATTGCCTGCAGGTTCAGGCGCTCTATCAGGAGAGCATCGATATCCGGCAGAACAACGTCATGCAGTGGCTCACCGTGGTGACGACCATCGCCATGCCGCTCACCTTCATCACCGGTTGGTACGGTATGAACTTCCCGCATATGGCGCTCTTCGATGTGCCCTGGGGCTATATCGCGGTCGTTGCGGTGTGCGCGGCGATCGTTGTCCTCGAGATCGCGTTCTTCCATCGCCAGGGCTGGCTGAGCTTCGGCGGACGCGTGCGCCGTGACACCCGCGGGGCGTCACGTACCCGAAAGCGCGCGACCGGCGCGGGCGCACGCCACAGCGGAGAGGACGCATAGGCCACCCGAGGCGGTATACTGTTCAAGATGACGATTTGTCAACATGGACGGGAGCTGCAACATGTGGGCTTTTGAGAGCGTCTTCTACCAGATCTTTCCCTTGGGGCTCTGCGATGCGCCGCACGAGAACGACGGTGCGGTGGTGCCGCGCATCCGGCGCGTGGCCGAATGGGCGGACTACCTTGAGGGCCTCGGCGTCGGCGCCGTTCTTCTGAACCCGGTCTTTGAATCCTCGGTGCATGGGTACGACACCCGTGACCTCACGCGCGTCGACTGCCGTCTTGGCACGAACGAGGAGCTCGCCTATGTGGTGCGCGCGCTACACGCCCGCGGTATCCGCGTCGTGCTCGATGCGGTTTTCAACCACGTGGGCCGCGACTTCTGGGCGTTTCGCGATGTGCGCGAGCGGCGCTGGGACTCGCCCTACAAGGACTGGTTCTGCCTGAACTTCGACGGAGACTCTGCCTTTGGCGACGGCTTCTGGTATGAGGGCTGGGAGGGCGTGTACGACCTCGTGAAGCTGAACCTCAAGAATCCTGCAGTCGTCGACTACCTGCTCGAGGCGGTGCGCACGTGGCGCCGGGAGTTTGCGATCGACGGCCTCAGGCTCGATGTTGCCTACTCGCTCGACCATGATTTCCTGCGTCGTCTGCACGGCGTCGCGTGTGAGCTCTCGGGCGAGATGCCCGCTGCCGCGCCCGTTGCGGGTGAGCATGCTGAGGATGCGACCTTTGTCCTCATCGGCGAGACGCTTCATGGCGATTACAGCCAGCTCGTGAACGCGGACATGCTCGACTCCTGTACCAACTACGAGTGCTACAAGGGACTCTACTCGAGCTTCAACAGCCAGAACATGTTTGAGATTGCCCATTCACTGCACCGCCAGTTTGGTGGCGACCCTTGGTGCATCTACCGAGGGCTTCACCTGCTGAGCTTTGCTGACAACCACGACGTCACGCGCCTGGCGTCCATTCTGAGCGACCCGGCGTGCATCCGACCCGCCTACGGCTTGCTCTTTGGCATGCCGGGAATCCCGTGCCTCTACTACGGCAGCGAGTGGGGTACCACGGGAGCTAAGGGCGGTGGAGACGACTGGGCACTGCGCCCCGCCTTCGAGCGCCCGGAGCCTAACGACCTTACGGGCTATATCGAGTGCCTGGTGCAGGCGCGCACGGCAGGTGCGGGCGCCCGGGCGCTTTGCTACGGCGCCTACCGGAATGTGCAGATCCAGAACAAGCAGCTGCTCTTTGAGCGTGCGGTCGAGGCGTCTGCCGAGGGTCCCGCCGAGCGAGTCCTTGTGGCGGTAAACGCCGTGGCCGAGCCGTTCGATTTCTCGGCGGGCGAGCTTGCGGGTGCGTTTTGCGATTTGCTTACGGGCGAGGACGTCGAGCTCGCGGGCACGCTCCATCTGGAGCCCTACGAGGTCCGCTACCTGCTCCAGCGCTAGCGGGGCGCGCGGTCGTGGCGGGAAAGAGCACAATCTCGAGCCGAGGTCTTGCCCGGCGCGTCCTTCTTGCCGCCGCGGCGGTGGCGGCGCTTGTGCTTGCCGTCTTTCTGGTGACGGCGGTGCGCATCGGGGCGTTTGGGATGGTCGACGAGACGCGGCCGGCGGATGCGGCCATCGTGCTTGGCGCGGCGGTTGTGGGCGACGAACCCACACCGGTCTTTGCCGCGCGCATCGACCATGCGATCGGCCTCTATCGGGAGGGGATGGTGGGCACCATCATCTTCACGGGCGCGAGAGGCCCGGAGGACGAGCTCAGCGAGGCCGAGGCGGCGCGCCGCTACGCGCTTGCCCGCGGCGTACCTGCCGATGCCATCCTCACCGAGGAGGCGTCGCGCATCACGAGCGAGAACATCGCAAACGCCGCCCAGATTATGCGCCGGTACAACCTTGAGAGTGCGCTGGTGGTGAGCGACCCTCCGCATATGCTCCGCTCGGTCCGCATGGCGTGCGATGCCGGAATCGACGCGGCGAGCTCGCCCACGCCAACGTCGCGCTATCAAACACTTGCCACACAGTTCCCCTTCATCGCGCGTGAGACGGTGCTCTACCTGGGCTACCTGCTTTTTGGTATGTAGCGGGCGCGCGTACTCGGGGCGCTCTGGGGCACTCACATGACGCGAGTGTCCTCGAGCCTGTGCTCGATCCAGCCGTTCGCACGGGCGAGGTGCCGGCGCAGGATAAGGCCCAGGACAAGAGCGGGAACAAGGTAAGCCGCGAGCCTGCCCATCGCGAGCCCGTAATCTCCTCCGTAGATGCCAAACATCGCCGCGCGGAAGGCATCCTCAGCGTGCACGAAGGGGAGCCACCGGTAGATGACCTGGAAGGCCTCCGGGAGCATCTGGGGCGGGAAGGTGCCGCCCGACCCGGCGACCTGGATGACCATGAGCACGACGGCGATGGCCTTGCCCACATCGCCAAACGCCGCGGTGAGCGCGAAGATGATGTTCACGAAGACAAATGACGCGAGCCAGCCTGTTGCAAAGAACAGGAGCGGATGCGCGCACTGCACGCCAAGGTAGTAGAGGTCGCCGGCGCAGATGAGCGACGCTTGGGCGAGGCCGATGGCGGCGAAGAAGGCGAGGCGGCCCACATACGCCTGCCCGATCGAGGCGCCCGCCGCCGTACGGGTCCCGCTGCTCGGCGCGATCTTGGTAAGCGCGGCGAGGACCACACCGCCGATCCAGATGGCGAGCGTGGTATAGAACGGCGCCATGGCGGACCCGTTGTTCTCGACGGGAAAGACCGCGGTGCGATCGAGCGCAACCGGGGACGCCATGAAGGCGGCGAGCTTGCTCGGTCCGGCGGAGAGGATCTGGCGGATTTGGGAGACGTCCTCAGAGGCAAGAGCGTCCGAGAGGCGTCCGTGTAGCTCGTCCAGCTGCGCTGCCGCCGCCTCGAGGGCGTCTGCCGTGCTCGTGAGCGTGCTCGAGCCATCCGCGACGGCATCGGACGCAGACGTGGCGGCGTTGTCTACAGCGTCAAGTGTTGCGCTCAGGCTTTGTGCGAGGGTCTGCGCATCGGTGGCTCCGCGGTCGATCTCGGCGGCGAGGGCGTCTAAGGATGAGATGGCGTTTTGGGTCGCCGTGCCTCTGAGTGCGGAGAGCCCGCCTGCGGCATCGCTGACAAGGCCGTCGAGCTCCTCGTGCGCCGCGCTCGCGTCTGTCGCCCCCTGCGCGAGGTCGCCTGCGGTCTTTTCGAGCGTGCCGGAGAGCTCGCTGAGCTCGGTGCTAAGTCCCTCGACGCGCGCCTTCACGCTCTCGAGGTCGCCCACAACGCGGTTGAGTGCGCCGGCAAGCGCGCTTCCCGCCTC
Organism: uncultured Collinsella sp.; assembly: GCA_949288855.1. GTDB lineage: Bacteria > Actinomycetota > Coriobacteriia > Coriobacteriales > Coriobacteriaceae > Coprousia. Next base: position 15,956 of record CASELS010000036.1, read on the forward strand.
CGCCTTGCCCGCAAGCTCGCGGGCAAGCGCGATTTGCGCGTCGAGTGCTGAGGAGAGCTCACCCACCTGCACCGCCTCCTCGTCCACGATAGCCTTTGCCTGGGTAAGCGCGCTGGTGAGGTCCTTTGTCTGGGCACCTGCAGCGGTAAAGGCACGATCGATAGCGGCGGATACATCGTCCATGGCTGACGATCCGGCATCGAGGGCGTCGTCAAGTGCGCTCGATGCGTCTGCGAGCGCGTCCGCAACGTCGCGCACGCCCGCTGCGGTGCCGTCGAGCGCCTGCGCGGCGGTAAGGGCGGGGTCTCCGGCGGCATCGAGCGCATCTCCGCCTGAGCCGAGCAGGTGCGCGCAGGACGAGAGCAGCCCCGCATAGGAGCGGGCGTCT
>CASELS010000037.1:0-15777 GCA_949288855.1 uncultured Collinsella sp.
CGACTACCAGGCGCTCCAGGACCAGCAGGCCAAGATCAGCGAGGCCCGCGAGGCGATCGACGACCTCGAGACCCAATGGCTCGAGGTATCCGAGCAACTCGAAGGCTGACTTTTTTCACCTGGATCGGAGGAAACCAAGTTTACACGCGAAATCTGCCCGACTTTTACGTGTGAACTTGGTTTCCTTGCAGCACGTGGCCGAGAAAACCAAGTTCGCACGCCCTTCCCAAAACGTTAGCCTGTGCTTCATCATAAAACGGACGACCCGCGTGATACGGATCGCCCGTTTGGAAGGAGATGTGCCCACAGCGGCGCAGGAAAGGGTACGCGCCGATCGGATAAAACGCAGGTAGAGCGCGAGCTACGAGAACATACCGGTGAGGTAGTCGTTCAGACGCTTGTCGTTGGGACGCTGGAAGATCTGGTCGGTCTCGCCGTACTCGACCATATCGCCCATGTAGAAGAACGCGGTGCGGTTGGACACGCGCGATGCCTGCTCCATGTTGTGCGTCACGATAACGATGGCGCGGTTCTCCACGATGGAGAGCATGAGGTCCTCGATGGCGAGCGTCGAGATGGGATCGAGCGCCGAGCAGGGCTCGTCGAAGAGAATCACGTCCGGGCGCATGGCAAGCGTTCGGGCGATGCAAAGACGCTGCTGCTGGCCGCCGGAAAGAGCGAAGGCGCTCTCGTCGAGCTTGTCCTTCACCTCGTCCCAAAGCGCAGCTCCGCGCAGGCTCTCCTCCACAAGTTCGTCGAGGGCGTCCTTGTCCTTGAGACCGTGGCGCTTGGGCGCAAAGGTAATGTTCTCGCGGATGGACTTGTGGAACGGGTTCGGCTGCTGGAACACCATGCCGATCGACTTGCGAAGCTCGTAGAGGTTCTCGGTCGAGGTATTGATGTTGTGGTCGCGGTAGATGATCTCGCCGGTCACGCGGCAGCCGCGGATCTCGCGGTTCATGAGGTTGAGCGAGCGCAGGAACGTCGACTTGCCGCAACCGGACGGGCCGATGAGGGCCGTGATCTCGCCCGTATGGAACTTGAGCGAGGTGTCGTTCAGGGCGTGGTTGTCGCCGTAGTAGACGTTCACGTCATGGGTCTCGAGCATGACCTCGTTGGAGATCGCCCGGCCCGTCACGCGTGGCGTGCGCTCACTCGTCTCGACGCTCGCGAGGAACTGATCGGTATCGTTGCTCATTCTGCGGTCATCCTCCTCGCAAGGGCCTTGCCGGCGATACGGGAAAGCACGTTGAACAAAAGTACACAGATCATAAGGACCGCGGCGGTACCCCAGACGATGTGCTGGGCCTCGGGCGAACCCTCGCCGTAGATCTTGTAGATGTGCACGGCAAGCGACTCGCCGGGGCGGAAGATGTTCCACGCGCATGTGGGGCTCGCAAAGTTGAGAGAGAAGAAGTTCAGGCGCGCAGGGCTCGACATGCCGGAGGTGAAGAGCAGGGCCGCCGCCTCACCAAACACGCGACCGGCGGAGAGCACCACGCCCGTGACGATAGCGGGCATAGCGGCCGGAATGAGGACGTGAAGGGTCGTCTCCCAGCGCGTGAGACCCATCGCCAGGCACGCGTCGCGCTGACTCGAGGGAACGTCCTCGAGCGCCTGGGTGATGACGCGGGTCAGAATGGGGATGTTGAACATCGTGAGCGCGATGGCGCCCGAGATGAGCGAGTAGCCCCACCCAAAGTTCACCGAGAACATAAGGAAGCCAAACATGCCCACAACGATCGACGGCAGACTCGAGAGCGTCTCGATGGCCGTCGAGGCAATCTTGGTGACGGGTCCGTCGGGCGCGTACTCGACAAGGAACACCGCGCCAAACAGTGAGATGGGCAGCGAGATGATGAGCGTCAGAATCAGCAGGTAGAACGAGTCAAACAGCTGATAGGCAATGCCGCCCTCGGTGCCGTTGGAGCGCGAGGCCTCGGTGAGGAAGCCCGGCTGGAAGAGCATGCCGATACCCTGGAAGAGGATATAGGCAACCATAGCCACGACGATCAGCATAACGATGGCGACGATCGCCGCGAGAATGCCCGTCGCGAGCTTGTCGTTGCGCATGGAGCGGCGGATGCGGCCCTCCTGTTCGGGCGCGTGCGCGCCGGAGGTTGCCGTGGTGACAGACGTTGCATTAGCCACGAGCCTTCGCCCCCTTTGCCCCGATGAGGTGAATGATCATGATGAAGATGAGCGACATGCCCATAAGGAGCAGGCCAAGCGTCCAGAGGGCGTCGTTTTGCACGGAGCCCGTCGCATAGACTGCCATAGAGGTCGTGAGCGTGGTGGTGATGGTGGACGCGGAGTCGAGCAGGCTCGTCGGCATGGTCTCCACGCCGCCGATGACCATGCGCACGGCGAGCGTCTCGCCAAAGGCGCGCGTCATGCCGAGGATGACCGCGGTCATGAGCGAGGGCGTGGCGCTTTTAAGCACCACGTGCCAGATGGTCTGCCAGCGGGTGTAGCCGAGCGCGAGCGAGCCCTCGCGGTAGCTCTGCGGCACCGCACGCAAGGCGTCGATGGAGAGCGTGGTGATGGTCGGCAAGATCATGAGCGCGAGCACGATGGAGCCAGGGAGGATGCCGAGGCCGAGCTCGACGTTAAAGATCACACGCACCGCGCGCACGATCACGTGGAAGCCGATGAGGCCGAAGACGACCGAGGGGATGCCCACGAGAAGCTCGATGAGCGGCTGGAAGTACTTCTGGCCAAACTTGGGCGAGATCTCGACCACGTAGATGGCGGCGCCGATGGCGATCGGCACGGCAATGACGGTCGAGAAGATCGTGACCGCAAACGAGGTGACGATAAGCGGCAGGGCACCGGTGAAGGGAAGACCGGTCTCCTCGTTGGTCATCGCGAGGTTCCAGCGCGTGCTGGTGAAGAACTCTGCGATGGAAACGCCATCCTTGAAGAAGGTGGAAAGGCCGCGCTGCGCAACCATGAAGATGAGCGCCACAACGACAAGTGTCACGAGCGCAACGCAGGCGCCCGTGACACTCAAGCCGACCTTCTCAAGGTTGCGTTTTGGCATTTGCTTTGCCATGGCGCACCTTTCGAACAGTTGTTACGTACAGGCGTAAGTCTCGGCGAAGTTCGATTACTTCTCAGTGACGTTGCCCTCGGCGTCCTTGACGACCGTCATCTGGGACACGGGGATGAAGCCCTGCTCCTCAACGAGCGAGCCCTGAACATCGTCGGAGAGCATGTACTCGAGGAAGGCCTTGGTGACCTCGTCGGCGTCCTCCTGGCAATACATGTGCTCGGTCGCCCAGATGGGGAAGGAGTTGTCGGTGACGTTCTCGGAGGTGGGCTCGACGCCGCCGACCTTGATGGCCTTGAACTTGGTGTCGTCGAAGTGCGAGAAGTCGAGGTAGGAGATGGCGTTGTCGGTGCTGCCAAGCTGGGTCTGGACGTCGCCGGACTTGTCGAGCTCAGCCTCGCCCGCGAAGTCGGGCACGTCGGCGCCGAAGACGGCGGCCTCGAAGGTGGCACGGGTACCGGAACCGGCCTTGCGGTTGAGGACGTGGATCTCGGCGTCCTCGCCGCCGACCTCGCTCCAGTTGGTGATCTGACCGGAGAAGATGCCGGCGAGCTGCTCGAGGGTGAGGTCGTCGACGGTGACGTTCAGGGAGACCACGGGGCCCATGCCCACGACGGCGACCTCGTGGTCGACGAGCGTGGCGGCCTGGTCGGCCTCGAGCTTGGTCTCGGCGAAGACGTCGGAGTTACCGATGTTCACGGTGCCGTCGGCCACGGCGGTAAGGCCGGTGCCCGAACCGTTGCCGGAGCCGGTGATGGAGACATCGGGGTTATCGTTCATGAACTGCTCGGCCGCGGCCTCGACGAGGGCCTGGAACGAGGAGGCGCCGTCATAGGTCACGGTGCCGGTGAGGGCAGCGTCGGCGGCGGTGGAGCCAGCGGGAGCGGTGGTGCCGCCGCAACCGGCGAGACCGAGGCCGGCGAAGGCAGCGAGGCCACCGGCGAGACCGAGGAACTGACGACGAGAGCAATCGAATGCGAGCATGGTTCTCCTTCCAAGAACACGAAATGCATCAGGCGGGGCGCCGCGGAGCTGTACCGCGGGGAGGGCGGCTCCATTGCCGCGGAATCATCCCCGTCTGAACTTCGGAAGGTAGAGTACGCCCGAAAAAAGAGGTGCGCAGGCCGCAATCGACAGCCATTACGCACCTCTTATCAAACGTTACCGCACCGCTACGGCGGGCTTACGGTGGGTTTACAAACGCACGGCACTCGTCAGCATCAGCTGACGAACCATGCGGCAATGCGGCGCTCGCCCGCCGCCGGGCCCAACACCCTACAGGTCAATCTCCTGCAGTTTTAGCAGCGCTAGAATGTAGATCTTGAGCGCCCGGCGCAGTGCCTCCTCGCTCGCACCCTCGTCGGGGCCGTGCATGGGGCCGACCCATGCAGGAGCGTTTGCCATGGGTTCCTCGGGGCCAAAGGACACCGCGCACGCAAAGTTGCGCGCATAGGTGCCGCCTCCCATGGAGAAGGGCTTGGCGTCCGTGTCGCCCGTCACATCGCGGTAGACGTTGATGAGCGCCTGGACCGCGGGATGCGAGACATCGACCGAGAAGGGGACCTTGGTACTGATATCGGTGATGGTCGCGCCAAAACGACTCGCGAGCTCGGTAAGCGTCGCGGTGATCTCCTCGGCGGTGATGCTTGCCGGGCAGCGGCAGTCGAGCGACTGGGTGATGTGGCCGTCTGAGACAGCGATCACACCGGCGTTGGAGGTAAGTGGACCGAAGGCCTCGTCCGCACTCGCAATGCCCATCGCCTCGCCGGCGGTGTCGGCGTGGATGAGGGCAAGAAGCTCGAGGAAGCGCTCCTCGGCAGGCGCAAGAACGCCCTCGAGCTCGCGCAGGTAGCCCACGATGAGGCCGACGGCGTTGAGCGACCCCTCGGGCATTGCGGCGTGACCGCCGATGCCGTGCGCGACGATACGGGCGACACCCGGGCGAACGGCTTCGATCGCAAGGCGGTCCGCATTCGCGCACGGCGCGGGCAGCTCGGCGGCGTCGACGGCGACCTCGCAGATCGACTCGCTCGGAATGGCGTTCGTTGCCTCAGCGCCCGTCCAGCTGAGGATGCGCCCGTCCTCGATAGCACCGCTCACAAACGTCGCCCCAAAGAGGCCCTTCTCGGCATTGCAGAGCGGAAACTCCGCATCGGGCGTGAAGAGGAAAGCAGGATTGGCGTGATGCTCCAGGTAATGGTGGACGTCGGTCATGCCGACCTCTTCGTCGCACCCCAGAAGCGCGCGGAACGTGTAGCGGGGCGTGATGCCCTCGTGCTTAAAGAACGCACCGGCGTAAAGCGACAGGACCGCCGGCCCCTTGTCGTCAGAGACACCGCGGCCGATGAGCCAGCCCTCGCGGTGGCGCACGGTGAAGGGGTCACCCGTCCAACCGGGGCCTGCGGGCACCACGTCGATATGCGCGATGGTCGCAACCTGGGCGTCCTCGGCACCGGCAAGGTCGCCCCAGCCGATGTAGCCGTCGTCCTCGCCCGTCTCATAGCCAAGCTTATCGGCGATAGCGAGCGCATCGTCGAGTGCGGCGCGAACCTCGGGGCCAAACGGCGCACCGGGCGCCGCCTTGCCCTCGTCTGCGACCGACGGATGGGCGACAAGCGTCTCGATGTCGGTGAGAACATCGTCCCAGACCTCATCGATATAGGCGTCTACCCTAGCCTCGAGCGTGCTGTCCATACCTATGATCTCCTCTCGCGAGATGAATTAGTCGTCCGCACTAGCTTACCCCACCGGAGACGCCGCGAACGCGGCATATGACACGAAGCGGTGCCTTGATACGGGGGCATCCGTTCGGCAGGAGTCTAGGGGGTCCGGGTTTTAAGCGAGCAGCAGCGCTCGAAGCGCGTCGACACCCGAGCAGACGGCGTCAGCGCCCGCCGCCGCGAGGACGTCGGCCTCCCCCGCCCCAAAGGTCACGCACGCGCACGGCAGGCCCTCGGCATGAGCGCCGCGGACATCGTGCACCGTGTCACCGATAAGCAGCGCCTCGGGCGCCGTGGCGCCGAGCGCAGAGAGGGCGTCGCGCACCGAGTCGGCTTTGGTGTGGCGCCCCACCTCATCGTTCATGCCGATAATGGCCTCAAACTGCGTAAGACCGAGCTCGTGGGCCATCCACCGGGCGCGGTCCTCCTTGCGCGAGGTGGCGATGGCAAGCCGGCGCCCCGCCAAGACAAGGGCATCGGCAAGTTCGGCCATGCCGGGCATGACCGGCCAGTCCGCGGGCCCGAGCTCATCAAAGACGGCGCGGTACTCGGCCGTGTAGGCCTCCGCCTCCCCTTGCGTGAGCCCGCAGGTGTCGCGAAAGCAGTCCACGAGCGGCGGTCCGATAAAGCGCCTGAGGTCGCCCATCTCCTCTTGCGAGAAACCGTGGGCGGAAAGCACGCGCGTCACCGTGGAGATGACAGCGCCGCCCGTGTTGACGAGCGTACCGTCGAAATCGAACAGCACCACCGGACGCTTCGCAAAATCGAGTGCAGCCATGACCTTCCCTCAGCTTTCTCCCTGCGGCTATGTAAAAAGGCCCGCTGCCAGATGCAGCGGGCCTTGTGGTTACGCGATCAGGCGAAGAGGACTACTCGGCGTCCTCGGCCTTCTCCTCGGGCTTGTCGAGCGGAGTAACCTCGATCTCGACGCCGAGGGTCTCGGCGGCGGACTTCATCGAGAGGCTGATGCGACGACGGTCGAGGTCGATCTCCATAACCTTGACCTGGACCTTAGCGCCCACATGGGTGACCTGGCTGGGCTGGTCGACGTGCTTGTTGGCCATCTCGGAGATGTGCACGAGGCCCTCGATGCCCTCGCCGAGGTCAACGAACGCGCCGAACGGCACGAGCTTGGTGACGGTGCCCTCGACGATAGCGCCCACGGGGTACTTCTTGACGAGAGAGCGCCACGGATCCTCGGTGGTCTGCTTGAGGCCGAGCGAGATGCGCTCGCGGTTGAGATCGACGTCGAGAACCTCGACCTCGACCTCCTGACCGACCTTGACGACCTCGGAGGGGTGGTTGACGTGGTTCCAAGAGAGCTCGGAGATGTGGATGAGGCCGTCGATGCCGCCCAGATCCACGAAGGCGCCGAAGTCCACGATGGAGGAAACGGTGCCCTTGAGGCGCATGCCGCTCTTGAGCTTGGAGAGGATCTCGGTGCGCTCGGCCTTGCGGGACTCCTCGAGCACCACGCGGCGGGAGAGCACGACGTTGTTGCGGTTGCGATCCATCTCGATGACGCGAGCCTCGATGCGGGTGCCGAGGTAGGAAGTGAGGTCCTTCACGCGGCGAAGGTCAACGAGGGAGGCGGGCAGGAAGCCGCGCAGGCCGATGTCGAGGATAAGACCGCCCTTGACGACCTCGATAACCTCGCCCTCGACGTTCTCGCCGGAGTTGAACTTCTCCTCGATGCGGTTCCAGGCGCGCTCGTACTCGGCACGCTTCTTGGAGAGCACGAGGCGACCGTCCTTGTCCTCCTTCTGAAGGACCAGGGCCTCGATGGAATCGCCGAGGTTGACGATGTCGGCCGGGTTAGCGTCCTTGCGGATGGAGAGCTCGCGGACCGGGATGACGCCCTCGGACTTGAATCCAATGTCAACGAGGACCTCGTCCTTCTCGATCTTGACAACCGTGCCGCTGACAAGATCACCCTCATCGAAGTCGGTGATGGTACCGTCGATAAGGTTGTTCATCTCCTCTTCATTCACATCGTCAAGAGAGAAGATGGACGCGTTCTGAATCTCACTCAAAGGTGGACCCCTTTCGATGTACGGGGCCCCGACCGCTAGACCTACGACAAGCACCGATCGCTAAGACCGACGCCCACCGCTTGGGAACACACTCGGGGGCCGACAGATACGGACGTGAGCCTCTAGAGAAACTCACGGAAATAAAGAATACGTTGTTGCAACCCGTTTTTCAAGAATGACTTGCGCATTTTTACAAGGGGTGCGAAAATTCGCGCATCCGCGCGGCGGACGGTCCGCATGGGGCGGCAAACGGTCTTACGAGCCAAGGAGGTACCCGTGCTCAAAGCTGTCGCGTTTGATATGGACGACACGCTCCTCAGTATCAATCTGTCTGCGTTCATCGCCGTGTTCGCCAAAGATACGACCATGCTTCTTGCCGATATTAGCGGCAAAGGCATCGTCGCCTGCGCTGCAGCCTACTCGACCGCGCTGCTCAACCTTAACAACAACGCACGTGAGGACGATGACCGGCGGTCGAACCAGACGTTTTTGGACGACGAGGTGGAAAGCCGCCTTGGCGTGCCCATGACCGACCCCGTCATCGCCGACGTCTTCACGTATTACGAGCGCGAGGTCCTGCCCCAAAAGAACGACGGCCTCATCGCCGCGCGCCCCCGCGCCGGCGCACACGAGGCGCTCGACGCCGTCCTTGAGCGGGGCCTGCGCGTCATGCTTCTCACCAACCCCAGCTTCAGCCACGACTGTATTGCGTGCCGTATGGGCTGGGGCGGCCTGGACGACGTGCCCTTTGAGCTCGTGACGCACGCGGGCAACTCCACGCGCTGCAAGCCGAGCCCCACGTATTACCTCGAGAGCCTTGAGAAGATCGGCCTTATGCCCGAAGAGGTCCTTATGGTCGGCAACGACGCCAAGCGCGACTTTCCCGATCCCTACTGCGGCATCCAAACCGCTTATGTGGGCGGCAGGCGCGTGGGCGACCGCGCGACGTGGTCGGGTACGATGGAGGAGTTCGCCCGTAACTTCGGCGAGGTAGAGGAGCGCTTTTACGAGCGCGCCGCTATGCCCGACGCATAGGCAAAGAACATAAGCACCACCGTGGCGGCGATCAGAATGCCCGCCAGTATCGCGCAGCCCAAACAACCGTCCCTGCATCCCGCGCGTCCGTGAGGGCGCTGCGCGCGTTGGTAGTCATCGTAAAACATCTGGGCAAAGGCGCCGTCGGTTGGCGTCAAGCGACCGTTGCGGTCGATGTCGAGCGGGTTTGGCACGACGCCTCCTCTGGCTCCTTGGGCAGTACCTCTCATCAAGCTTAGCGGTTTCGCGCGGGCTCGCGAGGGCGCGGGCGGCGAACGGTATAATGAGCGTGCGCCACAAGGCGCACTACTACCAGCGAAGGGGAGCTTGCGGGACGGCAGGCTGAGAGGGGGCGCGCCCGCCCCGACCCGCATCACCTGCTATGGGTAATGCCAGCGAAGGGAGACGCATCATGACCGCAACATCAACCTCGCCCGAGACAACGCCTGTGCGTACCGACGGCACACCCTGCGTGACTCAGCTCGACTTTGCGCGCGCCGGCGTCATCACGCCCGCGATGCGCGCTGTCGCCGAGCGTGAGGGCCGCGACCCCGAGTTCATCCGCGCGGGCGTCGCCGCCGGGCGCATCGCCATCCCCGCCAACATCCGCCACCTCGCCGGCTCGCTCAAACCGGCAGGCGTGGGCGAGGGCCTCTCCACCAAGGTGAACGTGAACCTCGGCATTTCCGGCGATGTGGCAAACGCCGACGTGGAGTGGGAGAAAGTCGCCACCGCGGAGAAATTCGGCGCAGACGCCATCATGGACCTCTCCAACTCCGGCAAGACCCGGTTCTTCCGCCAGGAGCTCGTGGAGAAGACGCCGCTCATGGTGGGAACCGTCCCCATGTACGACGCCATCGGCTACATGGAAAAGCCGCTCGTCAAGCTCACGGCAGAGGACCTGCTTGAGACCGTGCGCGCGCACGCCGAGGACGGCGTGGACTTCCTCACCATCCACTGCGGCATCAACAGGAGTGTCATCAAGACCTTCAAGGAGACCGGTCGCCTCATGAACATCGTCAGCCGCGGCGGCAGCCTGCTCTTTGGCTGGATGGAGGTCACCGGCAACGAGAACCCGTTCTTTGAGTACTACGACGAGGTCCTGAAGATCTGCCACGAGTTCGACGTCACCATCTCGCTCGGCGACTCCTGCCGCCCGGGCTGTCTCTTCGACGCCAACGACGCCGCAGAGACCGCCGAGATGATCGAGCTCGGCAAGCTCACCCGCCGCGCCTGGGACGCCGGCGTTCAGGTGATGATCGAGGGGCCGGGCCACATGCCCATCAACGAGATCGAGGCGAATGTTCGCCTCGAGAAGAGCCTTTGCCACGGCGCTCCCTACTACGTACTGGGCCCGCTTGTGACCGACATCGGCGTGGGCTACGACCACATCACCGCAGCCATCGGCGGAGCTATCTCGGCATCTGCCGGCGCCGACTTCCTCTGCTACGTCACGCCCGCCGAGCACCTGTGCCTGCCCGACGCCAAGGACGTGCTCGACGGCCTCATCGCTACGAAAATCGCCGCGCACGCCGCCGACATCGCCAAGGGCGTGCCCGGCGCGCGCAACGTCGACGACCGCATGGGCGACGCGCGCCGTCGCCTCGCCTGGGACGAGATGTGGCAGTACGCCCTTGACCCCGTGACGTCCAAGGCGCGCTACGAGGCGTCCCCCGCCTCCACCGAGGGAACGTGCACCATGTGCGGCAAGATGTGCGCCGTCCGCACCGTCAACAAGATCTTCGAGGGAACGACGATCGACCTGGACGCCGAATAGCCCTCGCTCGCGCGGGGAGGTCAGGGCCCCGTGCTCAAAAACTCCACAGCTGCGCGGCGCTTGCTTGCGGAACTGCGCGCGGGGCCCTGACCTCCCCGCGCGCCGGACGCCCCGCCACTTCAACACCCAAGAGGAGAAATGAGGTCCATCATGCAGAGCAAGACCATCCCCGCCGTACTCTCCATCGCCGGGTCCGACTCGTCGGGCGGGGCGGGCATCCAGGCGGACATCAAGACCATCTCCGCGCACCATCTCTTTGCCGAGACGGCCATCACGGCGCTCACCGCGCAGAACACCTGCGGCGTGCGCGCCGTGCTCGACGCCACGCCCGAGTTCGTCGCGGCAGAGATCGACGCCGTCTTTGAGGACATCCCGCCCGCGGCGGTGAAGATCGGCATGGTGTCGCAGGCGGCGATCATCGAGGCCATCGCAGAGCGCCTCGAGGCGTGGGGTGCCAAGAACATCGTGCTCGACCCCGTCATGATGGCGACCTCGGGGGCGCGCCTTATCAGTGAGGACGCTGTCGACGCCCTCGTGAACCGGCTCTTCCCGCTTGCCACGGTCATCACGCCCAATATCCTTGAGGCCGAGGCGCTGGCCGGCGGAGATGCTCAGGTTTCCACAGCGCACGACCAAGAGGAGCTCGCCTGCGCGCTCGTGCGCCGCTTTGGCTGCGCCGTGCTCCTCAAGGGCGGCCACAACGTGAACGACGCCAACGACGTGCTCGCCGAGGCACCCCTAAACCCCGAGGACCGGCCGCGCACCACATGGTTCCGCCACACGCGCATCGAGACCGAGAACACCCACGGCACCGGCTGCACGCTCTCCTCTGCCATCGCGTGCGGCCTTGCTCAGGGGCTTCCCCTCGATGACGCCATCGACCAGGCAAAGGCCTATCTCACAGGCGCCCTCGCCGCCGGCCTCGACCTTGGTCGCGGCAGCGGCCCCATGGACCACATGTGGCAGCTCGCCCCCAGCCGCATCGTTTCTTAAAGCCCCCTTAATCATCGGCCGAGTGGGCTCCTTTCGCGCTTAACCCCCTTGAGCGCGGGTAGAACAAGGGTATCCCCTGCCCCCAACCGGACAAGCGGTTGGGGGCCTTTTAGAAAAGGAGCCCACTATGAAGTGGTATGACGCCGATCACGATTACATCAACGACTACATCGACCAATGGAACCGCAGTGCCGGGCGCGCCAAGACCGGCATGATCGTCCTCGGCATCCTGCTTGCCCTCTCCGGCTTTGCCGCCCTTGCCGCCCCTTTGAGCACCTATGCCTTTGTGCAGGGAGTCATCTCCATTGTCCTCATCATGCACGGGGCCGGTCAGATTGCGACCTACGCGCAAACGCCCGAGTTCTTCCGCAACGGGGCACAGCTCGCTACGGGCATCTTGAACGCGCTGCTCGGCGTGCTGCTGTTCATGCTCCCCACCAGCGTCATGGCGGGCACCATCGTCTACCTGCTCGCGTTCCTTCTCATCATGACGGGCATCGAGCGCATCTCGTTCGCTCGGCAGATGCGTTACTACCAGATTCCGGCGAGTTCCATGGGAACCGCAACGGGTGTTCTCAACATCATCTTGGGCATTGCCTTCATCTTTATGCCGCTCGTCTCGGGCCTCGTGCTCAGCTATATGCTCGCCGCCTACCTCGTCATGGGCGGTATCACGCTCGTGGTCGAGGGCATCTCCATCAAGAAGATCGAACGGTAGGCGCACCCACAGACGGCAGCGTCTCTAAAACATCGCAGCAAGGTGCCGCCCGCAACGCGCATGACACGTTGCGGGCGGCACTATTTTCCGTTTTTTCAGGTATTCAATAATCTCGAAAAGACACAGCGACTAGAGCCTGCCTTTTCCTTTCTATTTGACGAGGAAAAGATGCATCCTACAGCCGTCCTACTCGCCCTACTCGCCCCAGATTATTGATTACCTGCATTTCCTCACACGGACAGCTTGAACCAGCCCCGGGCACGGTGACGTCCTGCGACACGCGTGTCACAGGTACTTGCGCCAGTCGTCCTCGTCCTCGTCGTCGTCCGCTGCAGACGCCTCCTCTGCCTCGCGCTCCTTGGCGGCGGCAGCGGCTGCCTCGGCAAACGACATCGTCGGCACCTCGGGGAAGTTGCCGAGCACATGGCGGAACTTGGCGAGATTCTCGTCGAAGCGCGTCTGCGGAACGGCAAAGAGCACCTGTTTGACACCCCAGTCGCCGCTCGCAAGCTCTTGGCGGAACATCTCTGCCACGCGCTCGGCATCCCAGCCGAACACCCCGCAACCGTAGGCGCCGAGCACAACCTTCTCGCGACCGAGGTCGTCCACGATCGCAAGCACGAGCCGGATACGGTCGCGCATAGCGCGCTCGAGCTGCTCATCCGTCACGCGATACTCCTCGAGCGCCCGACGAGCGTTGGGCGCCGCCGCCACGATTACGTCGGCGTAGGCGTGCATCTTCCCCCGCTCGAAACGCACGGCGGGCACCACGAGCGCACGGTCGCGGTAGAGCTCGCAGTTGATGTTGCGGCGGCGGTTCTCCTGGTACCAGTCACGCTGCTGCTCAAGGACGTTGAACAGGTACGACTCGGCGCAAAGTGCCTCCTCCTGCGCCCACGCGCCGCGAATGTAGCCACCGCCGGGATTCGTAAAGGAGGCAAAGTCGAGCAGCGCCAGATCGCAGAACTGCGCGTAGCCGCGGCCGTTCTCGAGCACAGCTGCAACGGAGTCCATATCGACGACTGAAACCGCGGGGAGCTCCGGGGACGGCGCCTCCTCAACCTCCCGCGGCACGGCAGCTTCATCTGCCTCAAGCGGCTCGATGGCCTCGTCAGCCTTTGCGGGCTCCACCTTCTCTGCAACCGGAGCCTTCTTTGGCTTGGGCGCGCCGTCGTAGCGCGCCACACCGGCGAGCGAGCGCTCGATATCCTTCGCGAGGCGCGTCCGCACCTCGTCGGTATGCTGCTCGGCCGCCCGGGCGCGCGCCTCGCGGCGTGGATTCTGCCCGCCCGACCTACCGCGTCCAAACCTACGCTCTGCCATGGGAACACCTTTCTCCGGCTTTTTTGTTTGCAACCATCCTAGGGCAAACAGGCGCCCAAGCCCCTGAGAAATCGGTGACCAACGGCAATGGAAACGATGCACGTAAACCGCGCTGTCAAAGCCTTTTGACCGCCGCGAGCGACACAGAGACGGCGCACCGTCCTATGATGGTGCCGGAGCTCAATCCAAGTGCTCTACGCCCTCTATGGGCGTAACCGAAACGGAGGAACGCATGGATATCGGCACGCGCATCCGCGAACATCGTGAAGCGGTCGGTCTGAGTCAGGCCAAGCTCGCAGACACGTGCTTTGTGAGCCGTCAGACGCTTAGCAATTGGGAGCGCAACAAGACTCTTCCCGACATCGAGAGCCTACGCCGTATGGCTGCGACATTTGAAACCACCGTAGACGCCCTCATCGGTGACGATACGCCTGAGATCGTAGAGCGCATCGATGAGGACCGAACCGAACTCATGCACATTCTAAGGACGAGGATCATCATCGTTACCGTGTATTTGGCGTGGATCGTCTGGAGCAATTTGGCTCCCGAGCAAGGCTGGTCCCGCGAACTCATTGGCCCTCTTGTGATGCTCGCCTTCGGATATTCCATCGGCCTCGGCAGATGTGAGGCTATTATCGCCAAGCGGCGCGGCCTTAACGCCGCCCAGCTCGCCGAGATCCTCGAGTTCGTCGCCCGCGATGAAACCGGCGCCTGCACAATCAGCGCCCGCACGCTTAGGCTTATCGCGCGCTACAGCAACGCCCTTGTGTTCGTCACGCTCGCGCTCATCTATCTCACGCTCATCGCTTTTTCTGACAGTTTTACTGCTGGTCACGCCATCCTGGGAATCGTAGCATTCGCCCTCGCCTACATCTGCACGCGGCATGGGCCTGCAATCATGCGCAAGCTCAGAGAGTGACGCCGTCGCAGTGGATTGGACACACGCGTCTGCATGCGCCCACGGGACCTCTCATCGGAGTCCACATACGCAGAGGCTGCGCACAGCGCTCCTCAAGCTCAGGCGATGCCGCTTGTGGCAAGATCCACAGCCTCCGCGATGTCATCGGTGATATGCACGAGTTTGGGGTCGAGGTCCGAGATCATGCCCTCGCCGCGCACCACATCGTCGATCCACTCGAAAAGACCCTGCCAGTACTCGGTCCCCACAAGCACCACCGGTGTGCGCGCCACCTTATGCGTCTGAACGAGGGTGAGCAGCTCAAAGAGCTCGTCGAGCGTACCGAAGCCGCCCGGAAAGACGATGGCGCCGTCGGAATACTTGACGAACATGGTCTTGCGAACGAAGAAGTAACGGAAGGTCATGCCGAGGTTGACCCAGCGATTGAGCTCCTGCTCGTGCGGGAGCTCGATACCAAGGCCAATCGAGGTGCCGTCCGCCTCGGCGGCTCCGCGGTTGGCCGCCTCCATGATGCCGGGCCCACCGCCGGTGATGGTGGCTACACCCCGCTCGGCAAGCAACCGCCCCGCCTCGCGCGCCGCGGTATACATGGGATCCTCGGGTGCGGTACGGGCCGAGCCGAACACCACCACCGCCGGGCCCACCTCGGCAAGCGCGCCAAAACCGTCCACAAACTCCGCCTGGATGCGGAGCACGCGCCACGGATCCATGTGCAGCCAGTCGGTCGACCTCTCACGAGCGAGCAGATTCGCATAGGTGTTGTCAGTCGGAATCATGCGCCCGCGCATCATCACCGGGCCGCGGTAATAGGTGCGGTCGTCCTCGGCTGCCGTGCCGGGCGATTCTATATTTTCAGCGTCGCGGTAGTCATCCCGTACGTCGTCTTGGCTCATGGATCCTCCTATCGCGCGTTGCCGCACTCGTTAGCGGCAAACAGCAAGGCGTTTACCCCCTATGGTACCCAGCCCGCCGCCCCGTTCCGTAATGAACGCGCAAAGGTTCTCTTGACCCCGACGAGTTTTCGCAAGTAACCGCACATGGAAAAGATGTTTGGCAGACAGGCGCCGCGGCGTGCCCTACACTCAGGGTGAACGACCCGCCCATGAGCACGCGAGGGGGACAGATGGCGACACACAAGATGTTTGAGACCGAGATCAGCGGCGACCGTCGCGTTCCGGCGTGCATCGCCGAGCGCGTGCGCGAGCAC
>CASELS010000037.1:15789-17385 GCA_949288855.1 uncultured Collinsella sp.
CATTAGTCAGGAGGCACTCGCCGACCTTTGCCACGTGTCTCGCCAGACGATTGGCAACTGGGAGTGCGGCCGCACCGTACCCGACGTCCTCATGCTCGCAAACCTCGCCGACGTCCTGGGCACCACGGCAAACGACATCTTGGGCTCCGATGCCCCGCGCGTCCGCCGCCGCGCGGCGGCGGCGCGCCGTGAGTTCGTATTGGTTTGCGGCATTATCTTGTCCATTCAACTCATCACCATGCTTCTAAACGGCTTCGCGGTTGGCACAAACGACCCCGATTGGGGTGGCGGCGCGGCCTTCTCCGCCTTCAGGCTGGGCGTCCTTGTCGTCGGCTGCCTTTGGATTATGAGCATCGCGCGCCGCGAGGGGCTTCACACCATCCGCCAGATGATCAACTTCGCGAGCCTTGCCTCAGCGCATCCCGGCAGCCCAGGCGACCGTGCCCTGCGCTTTATTGGCCGATGGTTCTGGACGCTGCTACTCGGGCTCGCCGCGGCGATGTATGCCGTGGGCGGCGCGATTGCCGTTTTTGCGAGCAAGGCCGAGCCGACCGTCCTCATCGCGCCTGCCCTTATGTTTCTTGTAGTAGCAATCCCTTTCTCATGGGAGCGGAATCAGCGCAGAATCATTCGTTGACCGCACATTAACGTTATTGTGAATTTCGTCAACGGCATCACTTTTTCGGCAAGCGGACGCCTTACGCAAGGCTTACCGATTTTTGCCGCTAGCTTACACAACCCTTACCGTATCCCCTGAAAAGACACCCCCTTGCCCGTGATATAAGAAAGCTGGCTCCCTTTAAGGGCGACCGACTCCCGAAGGTGGGGAGCCGATCACCGGACCGAAAACCGGAACGCATCAGTCAACGGTCGATATGAAGGGGACCACCATGACGAACAAACGCCTTGCCGTTATGCTCGCCGCCGTGCTCGCCCTCCTCATCGGGGGAGGCGCCGTCTTCACACTCGCGCAGGGCAAAACGGCCCCTACGCCCACCACCACAGCTGCACCCGCAGCAGCCGAACCCGAGCTGCCCTATCCTGAGGGCGGTGGCACGCTCATCCTGCGTGTGAACCCCGAATTTGCCATCCATTACGACGCCCAGGGTAAGGTCGTGGGCGTTGACGAGCTCAACGACGACGCACGCGCCATGGCGCTCGACCTCGCCTCTTACGAGGGGCAGGAGTGCCGTGCCGCCGTATCGGCCCTCATCGGTAAGATCAAAGATGCAGGCTATATTGTCGAAGAAGTCGAAAACGAGGGCGGCAACACCATCAACCTTGAAGTCGAGGACGGCTCTGCGCTGCCCGCAAGTGATTTTTTGCGCAACATCGTGCACGATTCCCAGTCCTACGTGGTGAGCCAGAACCTCCGCGCCCCCATGGAGGTCACCGGTACCAGCAATTACAGCTGGACCGATTACGGTGACACCGATTACGGCCCCGAGAACGACGGCGTTACCGACTACTACGACTCCGACTACGGCGCGCTGAACGACGGCGTGACCGACTACGCCTCCGACTACGGCGAGTCCGCGGCGGCGACCACGACCACGCCTTCGACCGGTGGCGGCTCGGGCGGTGCCAGCTCGGGCG
>CASELS010000038.1 GCA_949288855.1 uncultured Collinsella sp.
GGCCCGCCCGGGTGAAGATAGGTAGGCCCGTCCCCTCCGGTAGCTCCGGGAGGGACGGGCCGGTTTTGCCTCTTGACAATGTTCAGCTCATATTAAAAAACGAGGGAGGCCGTTTCCGACCTCCCTCGCAAAGGGCTGATTACTATTCCCACTCGATGGTCGCGGGCGGCTTCGAGGTGATGTCGTAGGCAACGCGGTTCACGCCGGGAACCTCCGCCACGATACGGCCGGAGATCTTGGCGAGCACGTCGTAGGGTAGCTTCGCCCAGTCGGCCGTCATGGCGTCGCTCGACTCGACAGCGCGCAGGATCACCGGACGGGCGTAGGTGCGCTCGTCACCCATCACACCCACGCTCTTGATATCGGGAAGCACCGCAAAGTACTGCCAGCAGCTGTGCTCGGAGTTGCGCTCGCCCGTCTCCTCAAAAAGACGCTGGTTGTAGGCGTCGAGCTCCTCGCGCACAATTGCGTCGGCATCCTTCAGGATGCGAAGCTTCTCGGGGTCCACCGCGCCGATGATGCGGATGGCAAGACCCGGGCCCGGGAACGGCTGACGGTAGACAATGTGCGCCGGCAGGCCGAGCGCGAGGCCCAGCTCGCGCACCTCGTCCTTAAAGAAGTGGTCGAGCGGCTCGATGAGGTCAAAGTGCACGCCCTCGGGGAACGGGATCAGGTTATGGTGGCTCTTGATGGTTGAAGCCTTGCCGCCGGTCTTGCGCGCGCCGGACTCGATGATATCGGGGTAGATGGTGCCCTGTGCAAGGTAGGTAACGGGGCGACCGTCCTCCTCGAGCTGCTTGGCGACGGCAAAGAATTCGTTCCAGAACTGCGTGCCGATGATGCGGCGCTTCTCCTCCGGATCGGTGACGCCGGCGAGAAGCTCGGCATAACGGTCCTCGGCATGCACGTGAATAAAGTCCACGTCGAACTGCTTGGTGAAGACCTCCTCCACCTGCTCGGGCTCGCCCTTGCGCAGAAGCCCGTGGTTGATGAAGACGCAGGTCATCTGGCGACCGATGGCGCGGGCACCAAGCGCCGCGACCACGCTCGAGTCAACGCCGCCGGAAAGCGCGAGGATAACGCGGGCGTCGCCCACCTGCTCGCGAATCTCGGCGACCTTCTGCTCGACCAGGTTGTCCATGGTCCAGGTCTTCTCAAGACCGCAGATGTTGAAGAGGAAGTTCGAAAGGATTTGCTGGCCGTACTCGGTGTGGCGCACCTCGGGGTGGAACTGGGTGGAGTAGAGCTTGCGCTCAGGGCACGCCATGGCGGCAACGGGGCAGACGCCGGTCTGCGCCGTCACGTGGAAGCCCTCGGGCACGCGCACAACGGCGTCGCGGTGGCTCATCCACACGGTCTGCTCGAGCGGGGTGCCCGCAAACAGAGCGGAGCCGTTATCGCAGGCGATGGTCGCGGGGCCGTACTCGCCCACCTCGGAATGGCCGACCTCGCCGCCGAGCGTCACGGCCATGATCTGGTGCCCGTAGCAAAAGCCCAAAACCGGCAGGCCAAGGTCGAAGATGCCGGGGTCGATGGACGGCGCGTCCTCGGCATAGACGCTCGCGGGGCCACCGGAGAGGATGAGGGCTGCGGGCTCCATCGCGCGGACCTCGTCCGCGGTGATGTCGCAGGGCACAATCTCGGAATAGACATGCAGATCGCGCACGCGGCGGGCGATGAGCTGGCCGTACTGTGCACCGAAGTCGAATACGAGCACCTTATTTGCGGCGGCGGATGCGTTCTCGGGCATGGGTCTCCTCTCTGGCGCCGGCGGGCGGCTGCGTCTTTGTAACCCGTCTATCATACACGCTTGCCTGCCGCGCGCGGCAAAGCGAGGTACATCTGCACGCCATCGTCAACTGCGGCGAGGCGCCTGCCGGATGGCGCGCGTGCACACCTGAGCCCTCGGCGTACCGCTACAATACTAAGACCGGCAACCGCGCCGGCACCTCGAGCAGAAAGCAACGCCTCATGAAGAAGATCCTCCTTATCGCCACCGGCGGCACCATAGCCTCGACCGAAGACGGCAACGGGCTCTCCCCTGCCCTCACCGGCTCGGAGCTCGCCGCCTGCGTACCCGAGATCGAAGGCCTCTGCGAGCTCGACGTAGTTCAGCCCATGAACATCGACAGCACCAATATGTGCCCGAGCGACTGGCTGCACATCCGCGACGTGGTGATGGAGAGCTACGACAGCTACGACGGCTTTTTGGTCCTCCACGGCACCGACACCATGGCCTACACCGCCGCAGCCCTCTCCTATCTCATCCAAGCGAGCCCCAAGCCCGTCGTGCTTACCGGATCGCAGCGTCCCATGCTGAGCCCCTTCACCGACGCAAAGCTCAACCTCTACCAGAGCCTGCTGTGGGCAGTCGATGACCGCGCTCGCGACGTCGCCATCGTGTTTGGCGGCCTCGTCATCGCCGGAACGCGTGCCCGCAAGCAGCGCACCATGAGCGCAAACGCCTTTACAAGCGTGAACTTCCCCCCACTCGCCTACATCCGCCACGATCGCATCGTCCGCGGCGGTGCGTCGCTACCCGGCTGGACCATCGACGACCGCGCACTTGAGGCGGCGGTTGCCTCCACCGAGACCGACGACGGCGTCCAGGCGTTTATCGCCGCCTTCCGCGCGGCGCGCGCTGCCGACAGAACAGCGCCGACCACCTTTGACGCGCTTGATGACCGCGTCGCCGTCATCAAGCTCACCCCAGGGTTTGACCCGCGCATCTTTGAGGCGCTCAAGCCCGCCTATGACGCCGTCATCCTCGAGACGTTCGGCCTTGGCGGCGTGCCGGAGTACGGTCCCGACGCACCGTCCTTCAAGCAGGCGATATTCGATTGGGTCGACTCGGGCCGCACCGTCGTCATGACCACGCAGGTCCCCGAGGAGGGGCTCGATCTGGGGGTGTACGAGGTGGGACGCGCCTACGCCGATCACCCGGGCATCCTCCACGGTGATGATATGACCACCGAGGCGCTCGTTGCCAAGACCATGTGGGCGCTCGGCCAGTCGCGCGATCCGCACGAGGTATCTCGTCTGTTCTACTCCGCAATCAATCACGACCGCACGCCGGCGCGCTGAGCGCAGCGCGCTGCCATACGACGATATGCCGTTGATTAGGTAACGTTCATTCGACGATAAAACGGTACGAGCGCGTCACTTCAAGAGGTCGATGGCATCCACGTCAAGCCCCTCCGCCACACGGACGAGCATCTTCACCGTCACGTTTGCGGTGCCGTTCTCAATACGGTTGAGGTAGGGGCGGCTGATACCGACCATAAGAGCAAACTCGCCCTTGCCGATCCCCTGCTCCTCGCGCATCCTACGGACGCGGTCGCCGATTCTCTGTACAGCTTCCTCTTTCATGCGCAAAAGTGTGAAGAAGCGCTTAACGTGATAGGTAACCTATAGTTTTCGCTTTACCCAAACCGCACATCGTCCCCGCTTTGCGCTGCATCGCGGGACAACAAAACGAGCCCTCAGCCGCTATGGCCGGGGGCTCGAACGCAGAATCGCGAGTAATGACGGTTTCTACCCGGCGAAGGGAATGCCCTGTCCCGTCATCGCCATATAGATAAGGTAGAGGTTCGCCGCGTTGAAGATAGCGGCGGCAATAAGGCCGCTTTTCACGTAGCGCTTAAAGGTGAGCGCCGCAATGTGATCGGGCTCTCCGGTAGCTCCCGCACGCTTGAGAGCGCTTACAAGCGAAACAATGCCCAGCGCCAGGCAGATGACCGGCAGCAGTGCGAGGTGCCAGCGGCTGCCCGTGCGAGCCGTCTCGGCAACAGCGTTGAAGCCAATCACCACGGTGTCGGACATCTGAGGCAAAAAGATGGCGGTCTCAATGAGGGGAATCACCGCAAGCACGGCAAGGGCCACCGCCATGATCCCGTTGGTCTTTCCGTATCTGAACATCATTGTCCTTTCGGCGAGCGACTGCGAGCGCAACGCGCGAACTTACACGTTGAAGCGGAAGTGTACCACGTCGCCGTCGGCCATGACGTAGTCCTTGCCCTCCATACGGAGCCTGCCCGCGGCGCGGGCGCCTGCCTCGCCGCCGAGCTCGACGTAATCGTCGTAGGAGATAACCTCGGCCTTGATGAAGCCGCGCTCAAAATCGGAGTGAATGACGCCCGCCGCCTGAGGCGCAGTCGCACCTTGGCGCACGGTCCACGCCTTGACCTCCATCTCGCCTGCGGTGAAGAACGACTGCAGGCCGAGCAGCTTGTACGCCGCCTGGGCGAGGACCTCAAGACCCGGGCGCTCGAGGCCGAGGGTCTCCAGATACTCCGCCGCCTCCTCGGGGTCGAGCTCCGAAAGCTCGGCTTCCACCTTGGCGCAGATGGCAATAGGGGTCACACCGTCGATGGGCTCGAGCTCCTGGCCGAGCATGTCCTCGTCAACGTTCGCCACATAAAGGATCGGCTTCATGGTGAGCAGGAAGAGCCCCTTGGCGGCGGCGTGCTCCTCGGGGGTCATCTCGAGCGTCGCCGCACGATTGCCCTCGTTCAGCCACGCGGTCAGGCGCTTTGCAACCTCAAGCTTGGGCATAAGCTCATGGTCGCGCTTGGCCTCCTTCTCGAGCTTGGGCAGCTGCTTCTCCAGCGTCTGAAGGTCGGCCAAGATGAGCTCGGTCATGATGGTGTCGGCATCGGCCGCGGGGTCAACAAAGTCTCCCGTGCGCCCCACCTCACGCATGACGTTGGGGTCTTTGAAGTAGCGCACGACCTCGCAGATGGCGTCCGTCTCGCGGATATTGGCGAGGAACTGGTTGCCCAGGCCCTCGCCCTCGTTGGCACCCTTAACAAGGCCGGCAATGTCGACAAACTCGACCGTTGCGGGCACGATGCGACCCGGGTTCACGATGTCTGCGAGCTTCTGCAGGCGATCGTCCGGCACGTTTACGATGCCGACGTTGGGGTCGATGGTGGCAAAGGGGTAGTTAGCGGCAAGACCGCCCTTCTTGGTGAGCGCGGTGAACAGCGTCGACTTACCCACGTTGGGCAGACCGACGATACCGATGGAAAGTGACACGACGCATCCTCTCAGAGTGTGGCGACACCGCGCGTTTGCCACGCGGTGGGCAATCGTAACGGCATCCATTGTACGCGGAAAGCTCCGCAGGCGCCGATGGCAGAAGCTCTACTTGTCGAGCTTCTCCATCTGGTCGAGCACGCGGTTGAGCTTCTGCTTGGCCTCCGCCTTGAGCTTCTCGGCATCCTTTTTGGCCTGAGCCGCCTGGAGCGCCTTCTTCTCCGCCTCGGGATCGGGAATTACCAGGTCCGAGCCGTCATGCTCCACGAGCGTAAGGGCGTGTTCCGGGCAGACCTCGGCACACAGGCCGCAGCCCACGCAATAGGTCGCCTCCAGCGCAAAGCGGCCCGCGCCCACCAAATCGCAGGCGTGCAGCGGGCAGGCGCGCACGCAATCGCCGCACATGGTGCACTTTGAGAAGTCGCACTCGGGCACCTGAACGCGCACGTTCTCGGCGAGCTCGGGATGAGACTGCAGGGTGGAGAGCAAGAGCTTTCGCGATTGCGTGAGAATGCGGCGGCGCTTCTCGGTCGTGGTGCCCGTGGCCTGGGAGAGCGTCCGCTCGAGGGCGGAGAGCTTTTTGTTGTGCTCCTTCAGACGCTGCGTCACCGTAGCGACTGCCGCGGCGGCGGGATTTAGCTTAGACACCGTGAGGCCGGTGGTGCGCATGATGTTGTCCAAGAACTCCTTGCGCTCGTACTCGCGGCGCTTCTCGCACGTGAGCGCACGGGACTCGACCTCAAGGCCCATACCGGCGCCTGCCCATTCCTCGGCCGTGGCGATGGCATCCCCGAGCATCTCCTCGCCACGGGCGTTGCGGCACTTGTCGCAGATGCCGAGGGGAAGATAGACGCTCACCTGCGGGAAGTCGGTCATGATGGCAAACCAGGTCTCGGGCGTGATATCGCCCACACAGGCAATGACGACCTCGTTCTCACGCGGTACGCGGCGAAGAGCGCGCGTGCAGGTCACGTACGCGGTGGTGTGTGCGGTGGCGGCAGCCGCAACCGCATCGTAGAGCTTCTTAGGTTGGATCTTGGGCGAGAGAACCGCCTCGGTGGGGCACACCGGCACGCAAAGGCCGCACTTGCGGCACGCGTCGGTAATCTCAACCTCACCGTCGTCAATATCGACTGCGTTCACAGGACAGACCTCGGCGCATTTGCGGCACGTGCTCTTCTCGGACTTGCAGGTAAGGCACGGCAGCGCGTTGACGCGCGGGCGCTCCTTATAGTCGGCGGGATTCCATTCCTGAACCGGCGCGCCGGCGGCCGCGGTGCCGAGCAGCGCATCGGTCACGCCACCGAGCGGGTCCTTCAAGACGTCGATGCCCTTAGTGATATCGATGATGTCATCGAAGAGGTCGTGTTGCTGCGCCATGAGACGGTTCCTCCCCTGCGCGTCATGAGCGGTAACCTCGATATCGTACCGCATCGCGCGGCCTCAGAGCGCCCCGTCCCCCTCCTGCGCGCAACGACCACGACGCTGCCTACCGAGCAGCCTCCAGAACGCGCAGCGCTTTCTCGACGGCAGCCTCTCGCATAAATGCGGATTTCTTCACGCCAGACAGCTCGGCTGCGCGAGCGATGAGTGCCGCAGCAGAAATCGGGCATTTAAAGGAAAGGTTTGCATTTTCCTCTTCGGAAAGGCGAGGCCTGCCGGCGCGGGTATTCACAAGGGTTCCTCGCCATGTTCCTTCCTCCCATTCACGCGCTCGCTTTTCGATTTCTTCATCGGAAAGCTCGTAGCCATTTGCAAGCCTATACACCGCCATTACCTTCTCCTCTCTTGCCGCTCGATCTCTCGCCTAACCCTCTTAGAAACCGGCGTATTGGCGTGGTAAACAAGCCATCCTACTTCCGTCAAAACACCGATCATCTCAATCTCTCTGCCTGAAGAGTCAATTCCAAGACGAAGATACTCAGGATAATTGGGGCTTTCTGGGCGCAAAGCTTCATAGTAGAAATGCCGCCAAGCAAACCGAACATCTTCAACGCTCAGATTTGGGTGCCTCACCGTAACCCGTGGATGGACCTCTACCTGTTTCATTTTCACCTCATTATTCTACTCCTATTTTCTACTACAAAATATCCCTTCTTCCGAGTTAGTTAAGAAGAACGGCTCATCTCCGACCTACGGAGATGAGCCGTTCACGTATTCATGTTGTCAGTCGGCCGTCAAAACGGCCGACTTATTGCAGTATAGCCCCAAAGCGCTCAAAACGCGGAATCCCCCGCCGGTGATTCCCTAAGCGAACAATCCGCAGGCCGTAAGGCCGAGGACGTTCGCGTGGGAACACCGACGGGGGATCCGGCAGGCTTCAGCCGTTTATGGCTTAGTACATACCACCCTGCTGCGCGTTGGCGGTTGCGGCAGCGATGGCATCCTCAAGTTGGGTGTTCTTCGGCACGTCGGTAACGGTGGCCTCAGTGATGAGGATGAGCGACGCCACGGAAGCGGCGTTCTGGAGCGTGGTGCGGGTAACCTTGACCGGGTCGAGCACGCCCATCTCGATCATGTCGCCCCACTCGCCGTTAGCGGAGTTGAGGCCCTGGCCGGCGGGCAGACCCGCGACCTTGTCAACCACAACAGCGCCCTCGTAGCCAGCGTTCTTGGCGATGGTAGCCACAGGAGCGGTCAGCGCCTTCTTGACGATGTCGATACCAATCTGCTCCTCGGGATCAGAGATCTCGATCTTGTCGAGCGCGGGCAGAGCGTCCATGAACGCCACGCCGCCGCCGGCGACGATACCCTCCTCGACCGCAGCACGGGTCGCCTGCAGGGCGTCCTCGACGCGATGCTTGATCTCCTTGAGCTCGGTCTCGGTCGCAGCGCCGACCTTGATGACGGCAACGCCACCGGAGAGCTTGGCGAGACGCTCCTGGAGCTTCTCGCGGTCGAACTCGGAGTCGGTGTGCTCGAGCTCAGCGTGAATCTGAGCCACGCGGGCCTCGATGGCATCCTTGGAACCAGCGCCGTCAACGATGGTGGTGTTGTCCTTGGTAACGGTGACGGTCTTAGCGGTGCCGAGCATGTCAGCGGTGATGTCGGCGATCTTGATGCCGAGCTCGTCGAGGGCAGCCTGGCCACCGGTGAGGGCAGCGATGTCCTCGAGCATGCGCTTACGACGGTCGCCGTAACCGGGGGCCTTCACAGCGCAGACGTTGAGAGCGCCGCGGATCTTGTTGAGGACGAGCGTGGGCAGAGCCTCGCCGTCGATGTCCTCAGCAATGATGAGCAGGCTCTTGCCGGCGCGCGAGACGGCCTCGAGCACGGGCATGATGTCCTGGACGTTGGAGATCTTCTGGTCGGTGATGAGGATGTAGGGATCCTTGAGGACAGCCTCCATGCGGTCGTTGTCCGTCACGAAATACGCGGAGACGTAGCCCTTGTCAAACTGCATACCCTCGACGGTGTCGATGGTGATGTCGAAGGTCTGACCATCCTCGACGGTGATGACGCCGTCCTTGCCCACGACGTCCATGGCGTCGGAGATCTTGCTGCCGACCTCAGGGTCACCAGCGGAGATGGTGCCAACAGAAGCAATCTGCTCCTTGGTCTCGACAGGCTGAGCCTGCTCCTTCATGGCCTCGACGGCGGCGCGGACGGCCTTGTCGATACCACGGCGGATGGCGAGCGGATTAGCGCCGGCGGCAACGTTGCGCAGGCCGTCGTTGACGATGACCTGGGCGAGGAGCGTCGCGGTGGTGGTGCCGTCACCCACGGTGTCGTTGGTCTTGGTGGCGACCTCCTTCACCAGCTGGGCGCCCATGTTCTCGATGTTGTCCTCGAGCTCGATCTCCTTGGCGACCGACACACCGTCGTTGGTGATGGTCGGGGCGCCGTAGGAGCGCTGGAGCGCAACGTAGCGACCCTTGGGGCCCATGGTGACGGTGACCGCGTCGGCCAGCTTGTTCACGCCCTGCGCAAGCTTGGTGCGCGCAGCGGTGTCAAACGTGATGTTCTTAGCCATCTTATCTGTCCTCCATTACCGGAATGTGATACCTGAGTGAGAAACGACTTGGCGTTTACTCGACGATCGCGTAGATGTCGTCGGCGCGCATGAGGAGATAGTCCTCACCGTCGACCTTGACCTCGTTGCCACCGAACTTGCCGTAGATGACGGTGTCGCCGGGCTTGACGTCGATGGGCATACGCTCACCCTTGTCGTTCACCTTGCCGGTGCCCACGGCAACAACGGTGCCGCGCTGCGGCTTCTCCTGGGCGTTGCTGGCGATGTAGAGACCAGAGGCGGTCTTCTGCTCAGCGGCATCGGGCTTGACGAGAACGCGATCTCCAAGCGGCTTGAGACTCATGTGAGATTCCTCCTTCGCTGGTGCCCCGGCGTGTTGCCGTGCATCCATGCTTTTACGTACGCAGAGAATAGTACCCACGTTGCGAGACTTATACAACTCATAAGCAAAAAATCTTATGAATCGGCACTTAGATTTCTTCAGTGCGCATGAAGGGGCAGGGGTGTCGCCCGCGCCCTTTCACTTCGGGCAGTCCTAGCTCGCTCAAAGGCGCCACGGGCGCCTTCAGCTCGTGCGGAACTTGCGAAAGGGCGCGTGCAACGCCCCTGCCGGTCCTTACCAAAAAAGAATTACTTGTCGATTACCTGTCGCTCGGCTTGATGCAGCAGCTGCAGGCGCATGGTCTCGTACCTGGGAACGATTGGCTCCTCGCCGAGGGCGGCCAGATCGCATGCCGCCTCTGCCATACGGCTGTGGGTGAGCTCATAGGCGTCAAGGCGCAGGCGCAGGCCGATGCGGTTCAGGCGCTTGTCCGCAAGACCCATCTGCTCGCGGATGTAACGCGCATCTTCCTCGCCCCACTGTTCAACGGGCTTGCACCTCAGCTCTAGGTCACGCACAAGATTGGTCGCCGTTGCCGCAAGCTTGGAGCCAGCGCGGTACTGAGCCGCCATGGTACGAATACGGTCGAGTGCCTCATCGCGTCGAACGATATCGTTGCGCGCGTTATAAAGAAGCACCTGCAGGTTAAGTGAACGGAGCCGCTGGGTATTCTTACGCCCCTTGAACGTCAGCCGGGCGAGGCGCTCGAGCGCCGCATCGTCGACCCCGTCGAAGTAGTCGCAAAAGGCGAGCTCCAGCTCGAGCATGTTCTGTGTGGAGCGCCTCTTTGTCTGCCCGTAGTAGGTCTCGAGGGCGGAGCGGTATTTGGCAACATCCGCATCCTGCCAGAGGATATCCTGGAACTGTGACACCGCTTGCGCGAGCCGGTAGAAGAAGAGAAGAAACGTCGCAACAATGCCCGCAAGACCAAGCAGATAGAGTACGAGCATCCCCCTCTCGGCACCAAAGAGCGCCATGGCACCAAGAACGAGCACCATCACAATGTGCTGCACCCTAAGGGCTCGCAAGGTCCCCCTGTGATGAGCGAGGGTCTCCTCGGCCGTCATGTCCGCAAACACCGAATGCATGCGCCCTCCTATCGCGTCGCGGTTCCAAACCATCATAGAACACGCCCCCGTATGTTGGCGGTGCGTTTCCATCTCGTTTGCGATGGGTTACGGCGCGGTTACCCTCCTGTTTCGAAATACACGGGTAACACGCGCGCGCGTTTTCACTCCTACTATGCCGCGCATGCCCTGATGCCGCCTGAGCAGACGGGATACGGACATCTACCGACAACAGCGAACAGAAGGGGACGCCATGCCCTACCTCGCCCCGAGCGATTCCGCCCGTACGCCGCAGACGCCGCGCAGTCTCTACCGTCCCGAATTCGAGCACGATGCTTGCGGCATCGGAGCGCTCGCCAACATCAACGGCGTCAAATCCCACCAGATACTCGACGACGCGCTCTCGGTCCTCGTGAACCTCGAGCACCGTGGCGGCACGGGTCTCGAAAAGAACACTGGCGATGGAGCGGGCGTGCTGTTTCAGGTCCCGCACCACTTCTTCCGCAAGGAGGCGCAGAAATGCGGTCATATTCTGCCCGAAGAAGGCGACTACGGCGTAGCGATGGTCTTCTTCCCGCAGGATGCGCAGGGCGCCGCAGACGCACGCGGCGTCTTTGAGGCGGGCTGCGCCGAGGCGGGTGTACCCGTGCTCTTTTGGCGCGAGGTGCCCGTGGATCCGCATGACCTGGGAGAGACGGCACGGGCCTGCATGCCCACTATCATGCAGGCGTTCTTGGGCCGTCCCGAGGACGTGGCGCGCGGCGATACCTTTGAGCGCAAGCTCTACGTCTGTCGGCGCACCATCGAGAAGCGCGGCGAGGCGGCCCACGCGCTTTCGGGCAAAATCTTCTATATCTGCAGCATGTCGAGTAGGACCATCGTCTACAAGGGCATGCTCGTCGCCACGCAGATGCGGCGCTTCTTCTGCGACCTCAACGATGCCGCGGTCAAGACCGCGGTAGCGCTTGTGCACTCCCGTTACTCGACCAACACTACCCCCAGCTGGGAGCGCGCGCATCCCAACCGCCTTATCATCCACAACGGCGAGATCAACACGCTCAAAGGCAACGTCAACTGGATCCGCGCACGCGAGCCAAACCTGTACTCGCCGGTACTCGGACAGGATCTCGAGCAGGTACTCCCCGTCATCAACCGAGAAGGATCCGATTCGGCCGTCCTCGATAACGTGCTCGAGTTCCTGGTCATGAACGGCCGGCCGCTCTCCCGCGCCGTGTCGATGCTTCTGCCCGAGCCGTGGGACAAAAACGATGCACTCAGCGACGAACGGCGCGCCTACGACGCCTATCAGTCCATGTTGATGGAACCTTGGGACGGGCCGGCGGCGATCGCCTTCACCGACGGGCAAACACTCGGCGCCGCGCTCGATCGCAACGGGCTGCGCCCCGCGCGCTACTACATGACGCGCGATGACCGCTTTTTGCTCTCCAGCGAGGTGGGAACCATCGACGTGGACCCCGAGAACATCCTTGTCTCGGGCTGCCTCGGTCCCGGCGAGATGCTCGAGGTCGATTTTGCGCAGGGGCGCATTGTGTACAACGACGAGCTCAGGCGTCGCTGGGCCAAAGAGAAGCCCTATCGAGACTGGATTGCGGAGGAGACCATCGACCTCGCCGACCTCGATGGGGCAGGCGCCACGCTCCCCCAGGAGGACGCAGATGTTGCCGACACGGTCGCTGCCGCCAAGCTCGGCTGCCACTTTGACGACGTCGAAGAGGTCATCCGCCCCATGGCGGCAAGCGGCAAAACGCCTCTGGCGTCGATGGGCATCGATGCGCCGCTCGCCTGCCTCTCCACCAAGACGCGCTCGTTTTTTGACTACTTCTACCAGCTCTTTGCCCAGGTCACCAACCCGCCCATCGACGCGTTGCGCGAGAGCTTTGTTACCTCGACCGTTCTCTATCTGGGCAACCATGGCAACCTGCTCGAGGACTCGCGCGCCGCGTGCCGGCTCGTGCGCCTGCCGGGGCCGCTTCTGACGGCGGAGGACCTCGCCCGCATCGTCTCGATCGACCGCGTGGGTTTTCGCGTCACTCGTTTTCGCGCCGTATTTGAACGCAGTGCGGGGTCAGGCGCCCTCGAGCAGGCACTCGATGAGCTCAACGGCGCGGTCGAGGCCGCGGTGCGCGCGGGAACCAACATCGTGATTCTCTCGGACCGGGCAGGCGCCACCGAGGTGCCCATCCCCTCGCTGCTCGCCGTTGCCTCGGTGCACAACCACCTTATGCGCGCCGGTGTGCGCACGTTCGCGGACATCGTGGTCGAGAGCGGCGACGCCATCTCGGCACACGACCTCGCCTGTCTTGTGGGCTACTCCGCAAGCGGTATTCTCCCCTACCGCGCGCATGCCCAGGTTCGCAAGCTCGCCGATGAGGGTGACCTCGTCGCCGCGGACGGCCACACGCTCACGGCGGCGGAGGCCATCGAGAACTACAACCGCGCCGCCTGCGCAGGTATTGTGTCAATCATGTCCAAGATGGGCATCTCGACCGCGCAAAGCTACCACTCCGCCCAGATCTTTGAGACAGTCGGCCTTGCGGATGACCTGGTGGCGCGCCACTTTGCCGGTACCGTGAGCCGTGTGGGCGGCCTTGGCGTCGCCGATGTGCAGCGCGAGCTCGAGGAACGCTTCGATGCCGCGCAGGAGCTGCTCGCCAGTCCCTCGCCCAATCAGCTCCCCACCCTCGGCCTCACCAAATGGCGCCCCGTGCGCGGCGAGGATCACTTGATCGACCCCCAGGTCATCTACACCCTGCAGCGCGCCTGCCGCGAGGGCGACTTTGAGCGCTTCCTCTCCTACAGCGAGCTTTTGCGGCGCCCAGGGCGGGCGGTGCGCCTGCGCGACCTTCTGGACTTTGACACCGCCGGGCGCGTTGCCATCCCCTTGGACGAGGTTGAGGACGCGCGCAGCATCGTGCGCCGCTTCAACACCGGCGCCATGTCGTTTGGCTCCATCAGCCGCGAGGCGCACGAGTGCATGGCGATCGCCATGAATCGTCTTCACGGCCGCTCGAACTCGGGCGAGGGCGGCGAGGACCCGCGCCGCGAGACCCCGCTTGCGGGCGGCGACTCGGCAAACTCCGCCATCAAGCAGGTGGCGTCGGGGCGCTTTGGCGTGACGAGCCGTTACCTCGTCTCCGCGACCGAAATCCAGATCAAGATGGCGCAGGGCGCCAAACCCGGCGAGGGCGGCCACCTGCCCGGCAAGAAGGTCTATCCGTGGGTGGCCGAGGTACGCCGCTCCACACCGGGCATCGGCCTTATCTCGCCTCCGCCGCACCACGACATCTACTCCATCGAGGACCTCGCCGAGCTTATCTTTGACCTCAAGTGCGCCAACCCCAAGGCGCGCATCAGCGTGAAGCTCGTGTCCGAGGCGGGCGTGGGCACCATCGCCACGGGCGTTGCCAAGGGCGGCGCCAACAAAATCCTCATCTCGGGCCATAACGGCGGATCGGGCGCGGCGCCGCGCGACTCCATCTGGCACGCGGGGCTCCCACTCGAGCTCGGCCTCGCCGAGACGCAGCAGACCCTCGTTATGAACGGTTTGCGCTCGCGCGTGGTGCTCGAGGCGGACGGCAAGCTTATGGACGGCACCGATGTCGCGGTCGCCTGCCTCCTTGGCGCCGAGGAGTTTGGCTTTGCCACCATGCCGCTTATTGCCATGGGTTGCCTCATGCAGCGCGACTGCCACCAAGACACCTGCCCGGCGGGTATCGCCACGCAGAACTGCCGCCTGCGCCAAGGTTTTGCCGGCAAACCCGAGCATGTAGAGAACTTCATGCTCTTTGTGGCAGAGCAGCTGCGCAGCGTCATGGCGCGGCTCGGCTTTAGGACCGTAGAGGAAATGGTCGGCCACACCGAGTGCCTCCGCCAGATCGAGGTGCCGGGCAACCGCAAGGCCAACCTCATCGACCTCTCCTGTGTCCTCGCGCCCGCGCGCTGCACCTTTGGCGCGCACATCCCCGGCGCTGACGCCACGCACTACCTGCCCGAGATGGTCGCAGATGCCGCGCTCGAGAAGACGCTCGACGCGACGCTCCTCATCCCCCAGACGGCGGATGCCCGCGCACACCTGCGCCCTGTACACCTCACGGTGGATATCGACAACGTCAACCGCTGCGTGGGCACCATGCTCGGCAGCGCGGTGACCCGCGCGCACCCGGACGGCCTGCCCGATGGCTCCATTGTGGTGGACAGCACAGGCTCCGCAGGCCAGAGCTTCGGCGCGTTTCTGCCCGCGGGCATCACCTTAAATGTGGTCGGCGATGCAAACGACTACGTGGGCAAGGGGCTCTCGGGCGGCATCGTTACGGTGCGTCCGCACGAGGCGGCCACGTACAAGTTTGACGAGAACGTCATCGTCGGTAACGTTGCCTTCTTTGGCGCTACAGACGGCAAGGGATTTGTGAACGGTCTCGCCGGCCAGCGCTTTGCCGTGCGCAACTCAGGTGCGACGCTTGTGGTAGAGGGCGTGGGCGCCCACGGTTGCGAATACATGACCGGCGGACGCGTGCTCGTGCTCGGCGAGGTGGGCCCGAACTTTGCCGCTGGCATGACGGGAGGCTTCGCGTACGTCTACGACGAGCGAGGGACGCTTGCCGAGCGCGTGAACGCCGAGCTTGTCCGGCTGCGCCAGCCCACCGAAATGGAGCTCGCCGAGATTCGTGCGCTCATTGAGGAGCACGTCGAGCGCACCGCGAGCCCGCGTGGCATCAAGCTGCTGTACCGCTTCGCTGCTGAGTCGGCGCGCTTTGTTGTGGTGGCACCGGTGGAGTACGAGCGCGTGCGCGCCGTTGTCGATGCCGCCGAACGTGCCGGCGCCTCGCCCGAAGAGGCGCTCGAGCGCGCCTTTGAGACCGTTACCGCCCAGACCCTCGACTGATTGAGGCGCCTGGCCCCGCCGGGCCGCACCGCCCCAGAAAGGACACTGCCATGGGAAAGCCAGGAGCATTCCTTACGCATGACCGCAACGCCCACCGTGCGCGACCGGTTGCCGAGCGCACGCGTGACTATCGCGAGCTCTATGTCGAGCCCGATGAGGAAACACGCCGCGAGCAGGCGAGCCGCTGCATGATGTGCGGCGTTGCCTTTTGCCAGACAGGAGCGCCCTTTGGGCATGCCCGCCCGAGCGGATGTCCGCTCCACAACCTCATTCCCGAGTGGAACGACCTCATCTGGCGCGGACGCTGGCACGATGCCGCTGAGCGCCTGGCGCTCACCAATCCCCTACGAGCGCGCTATCTCCGACTGGGAATGGGATCACGGCGGACCCCGCCGCTTTGCACCTGCCACCGAAGGAGCCCCACGCGTCGCCGTCGTGGGATCGGGGCCAGCGGGACTTGCCTGCGCTTGGGAGCTTGCGCGACGCGGCGTGCGCGTCACCGTCATTGAACGCGCGGACCGCGCCGGTGGCCTTCTTATGTACGGTATCCCCAACATGAAGCTCGAGAAAGACGTCGTTGAGCGGCGCGTAAACCTTATGGAGGAGCTGGGTATCCGTTTCATGCTCAGCACCGACGCGGCGAACCCCGCCGTTGCGCAGGACATCCTCGCTGATAACGACGCCGTTGTCCTCGCCGTAGGAGCGCGGCACGCACGCGGTCTCTCGGCGCCCGGCACAGACGGAGGCGGGGTCGTCTTTGCACTCGACTACCTCACCGCTGCGACCAAATCGCTACTGGACGCCGAGCCCGTGGCCCCTTCCCTTTCCGCTAACGATCGCAATGTGGTAGTCATCGGCGGCGGCGACACCGGCAACGACTGCGTCGCCACCGCCGTGAGGCAGGGGGCGCGCAGCGTGCGCCAGATCGAGGTTATGCCGCGCCCCGCCGAGAAGCGCGCTTCCACCAACCCTTGGCCGGAGTGGCCGCAGGTCCTCAAAACCGATTACGGCCAGGAGGAAGCAATCGCCCTTATGGGAGGCGAGATGAGGTCTTGGGCAACCGATACGCTTGAGATCCTACGCGACGAGCAGGGCGCGGTGCGCGCGGTGCGCGTGGTCGACCTTGACTGGTCCGATGGAACGCCATCGCCAATTGCCGGGACAGAGCGAAAGATCCCCTGCGAGCTTGTCCTTATCGCGTGCGGATTCACAGGACCAGAGCGCACCGTCTTCGATGCCTTTGGTGTCGCACTCGCGCAAGAAGGGCGCCCGTTGCCCCTTACGGAGGCGCCGGGGAGCCATCGCTGCACCGTCGTGTCCAACAGTAGCGTGCCCACCGCGCCGTCGTCGGAGATTGCGAAGGCACCAGAGACGCCCTTGTTTGTCGCGGGCGATGCGCGCAGCGGCGCATCGCTTGTCGTTTCCGCCATCGCCGACGCTCTCGCCTGTGTCGACGAAATAATGGAGACACTCGCCACGCGGTAGCCGAAAGTGCTAGATGGCACCCGCCACTGCCACAATCTGTCTCGCTCGGCCGCGCGCGAAGAATTCGCGTATTCCTGGCGTTGGCAGAGCCAAATCCGTACGCCCCTGACGAAAAAGGCATCCGAAACGTCAGGAGCGTACGGATTCATTTCCTGTCTCGTCCAAATCATACGGATACCCTGTCATCCCCTGCGATAGCACCAACTCGCCTAAGGAGACGACGCCCATCGCATCTCGTCACCGCACAAACGAGAACCGTGTCGCCCTGCATCAACGGCGAAAAAACGGGCATACCAAGCTGCAACACTATCGTAGGCGCGCGGTCGGCGCCAGCGGTCGCATGCGCCACCCGTATCGGAGGCCAAGGAGGGACCGTGTCGACAGCCGTCAACCATGAGATTGATCAGCTCTTCTGCGATGCCGAGCGACGTCAACGGCTCGTGCGCGTGTCGTCCAACCGGCTCGGGGCGGCCTTAGCGCGTCGCCTCAAGGCAGGCTACGTCATTCGTCCGGCTCGCTCCCTCTACGCACGCGTCACCTACTGGGAGGCATTAACGCCCATAGAGCAGGCGTGGCATCTCATCCGTAGCATCCATGACGCGCAACCCCACTGGGTCTTTTGCGGCGAAACGGCGGCGCTCATTCACGGCATGCCCGTTTCCTACTCGCGCGCACTACCCATCCACGTTGCTGACGGCCCCCACGCCCGGCCACGCACAAGCGGGGTTATCGCACACCACGCGCTACCGTGCGACAATCCCGTCCTCGTGAACGGCATCCCCGTGACATCGCTCGCACGGACGCTTTGCGACTGCTTACAGGCGCTTCCCTTTGGCGACGCACTCGCCTACTCGGACGCTGCGTTGCGCGTCTCAAAACGCTCGATTGACGAGCTCCGTGCCAGTATCGAAGCGCTCCCCCTGCGCCCGCGCGGAGTGCGACGCGCCACAGGCATCTTGGGTTACGCCGACGCCCGCAGCGAAAGTTGGGCGGAATCGGTTGTGCGCGCCACCATCCTCTCGCAAGGATTCGCACTGCCCGAGCTGCAAGTCACTCTAGCCAGCCCTGTAGACCCTACACAGACGTATCGGGTCGATGGCATCTTCACGCGAATAGATGGAACGCGCGTTGTACTTGAGGTTGATGGGGTCGAAAAGTATGTGAATGAACACATGCTCCACGTCAAAAGCACCGTGCGCGCGCTCGCCGACGAACAGCACCGTGAGGCAGAACTCACCTTGCTCGGCATGCCGGTGCTCCGCATTTCTTCGAACGAGGCGCACGACCCAAATCGCGTGGTGGCCAAGCTCACCGCCTATGACATACCACGCGACCCGGAAACTGCCCATGCCATTCGTCGCCTTGCCCGGCGCGACCCCATCTCAACAGCGACGTTTCGCACCCTGCGCCTAACCGATGATCCGCTCTGCGTCGCTACCTGGCGCTGCGGCGCCGAAAATCCGCCGCGAATCCCCGCCCCGCTGCTAGCCCTTGTCGAAGAGATGGCCGCATAGCCTAACATCGAGCAACGAAACACGCGCTCGCAGCCTCTGCGTCCGGTTGTGCACGCCGCTAGCTGCACATGCATGCCGGCAGCCGTGCCCATACCGACAGGCGCGCACGGCACCCCCCTGGTGGCGTGCATCCCAACGGTCGCACAAGCATATTTCAAGCAATTCCGTACGTCTCTTACGATATGCACGGAAGAATCCGTATGTCTCTGACGAAAAGAGGTCCCTAAACGTCAGAAGCATACGGATTCGTCCACAAAGGTGCGTTATGTCCCGTCCGATTGGCGGCCCTCATACAACGAAGGGGACAGCGAGGGGCACCTATACGTAGAACAGCATGTCGTCATAGGTCGGCACCGGCCAGTAGTCGTGCGCGACCACGTCCTCCATAGCGTCAACAGCCGTGCGAAGCGCGTCCATGGCGGGCGCGACCTCATGGGCATAGACGTTCGCCTTCTCCTGCCAGCCCTCGGTTTCGAGCGCCTTCTCGTGCACATCACGCAAGGCGAGAATCGCTTCGTTGATGGTGGTTACGCCCTCAAGAAGCTTCTCCATAAGGTCGCGCTCGAAGTTGAGCGTGCTTACGCCGCCGGCACCCATCACAGTATCGATACCCTTGGCGATCTTGGTCGCATAGGCACTGATACGCGGCAGATAGGTGCGGCGCGCCATACGCTCCATAGTGCGCGCCTCGATGTTCATGCGCTTGGCGTACTTCTCGAGCTTGACCTCGTAGCGGCTCTCGACCTCCGGCCCATCGAGCACACCCATCTCCGCAAAGAGGGCACGCGACTTCTCCGACACAAACGCAGGCAGCGCGTCAGCCGTGGTCGGAAGGTTGGCAAGGCCGCGGCGCTCGGCCTCGGCGTGCCATTCCTCCGAATAACCGTTTCCGCCAAAGAGGATGCGCTGGTGCATGGTCAGGCTCTCGCGCACATACGCGAGCGCGCGCTCGCCAAACTCCTCGGCAGAGGCGCCCTCCATCGCGTCGGCAAAGTGCTTGAGCTCGTAAGCGACGGCCGTGTCGAGGACCATGTTGGCATCCGACGCGTTGACCGCAGAGCCCGGCATGCGGAACTCAAACTTGTTGCCCGTGAAAGCGAAGGGCGAGGTGCGGTTGCGATCGGAGTTGTCCTGCTGGAGCTTGGGCAGCACGTCGGCCCCGAGGTCGAGCACACCGTGCGCCGCATGAACGCTCGCGCGACCATCGACGATCTTCTGTACGCACTCGGTCAAAAGGTCGCCCAAGAAGATGGAGATGATCGCCGGCGGCGCCTCGTTGGCACCCAAACGATGGTCGTTTCCGCAGGTGGCAACGCTCGCACGCAGGAGGTCCTGGTACTCGTCTACCGCCGCGATCACCGCAGAGAGGAAGACCAGGAACTGCAGGTTGTCCTCGGGCGTCTCGCCGGGATCGAGCAAATTCGCGTCCTCCGTGGCAAGCGACCAGTTATTGTGCTTGCCCGAGCCATTGATGCCCTCGAAGGGCTTCTCGTGCTGGAGGCACACGAGGCCGTGCCGGCTTGCGATGATGCGCATCTCTTCCATCATGATGAGGTTCTCGTCCACCGCACGGTTCGCGTTGGTAAAGACCGGTGCCAGCTCGTGCTGGCAGGGCGCTACCTCGTTATGCTTAGTCTTGGCCGCGATGCCGAGTGCCCAAAGCTCGTCGTCGAGCTCCTTCATGAAGTTGTTGACCGTGGGGCGGATCGCGCCAAAGTAATGCTCCTCGAGCTCCTGCCCCTTGCAAGGCGCTGCGCCAAAGAGCGTGCGTCCCGTGATGACGAGGTCGGGACGGCGGGCGTAATCCTCCTCTTTGATGAGGAAGTACTCCTGCTCGTTACCAACAGAGGGCACCACGCGGCGGGGATGCTTGCCAAAGAGCGCAAG
The DNA here is from genome assembly GCA_949288855.1 of uncultured Collinsella sp. Lineage (GTDB taxonomy): Bacteria > Actinomycetota > Coriobacteriia > Coriobacteriales > Coriobacteriaceae > Coprousia. Next base: position 20,249 of record CASELS010000038.1, read on the forward strand.
CACGCGCTTGGCCTGCGTGTCCACGGCGGCCATCGAACGCAAAAGCGGCGTCTTCTTATCGAGCGCCTCGCCCGTATAGGAGCAAAACGCCGTGGGAATGCAGAGCACTTCGTCTTTAATGAAAGCAGGCGAGGTCGGATCCCAAGCGGTGTAGCCGCGCGCCTCAAACGTGGCGCGGAGCCCTCCGTTGGGGAAGCTCGACGCATCCGGCTCGCCCTGGATGAGCTCTTTGCCACTGAACTTCGAGATTGCCGTACCGTCGCCCACCGGGTCGAGGAATGCCTCGTGCTTCTCGGACGTGATGCAGCTGAGCGGCTGGAACCAGTGCGCGTAGTGCGTGGCGCCGCGCTCGATTGCCCAAGTCTTCATGGCGTGCGCGACATCGTTTGCTACATCGATGTCGAGCGGCCTTCCCTCGCTTACCGTGGCGTTGAGTTTTTTGTACACGTCTTTGGGCAGATAGCGTTTTTGCTCGGCCTCGCCGAACACCATCGTGCCAAATCGATCCTCCAAAGCGGGCATAGGCGGTCCCTCCTTCACGGCTCTTGCCGTGGTACGGGATGGTGACGACACATGTTTTGCCGTGTCGTCCGGACGCACCCAAAGATAGAACGCTGCTGTTTCGCCGCCGTTGCCCTTTGGTTGCCAAGACGCTTCGATGTGGTGAACACTGCAGGTCAAAATGGTTTCAGGCAGATGGATTGCCGGTTACCGACAGGTAGCAGGAGCGTTTCCATTGCGTGACGGCGCAGCAACTCGACTTCCGGGCTAAGCTCACCGCCCTCATCTGGTGTTGCCCGTGGCGTATGATGAGAGGTAAGCCTGATAAGGAGGCGGCATATGGCCGGTGAGAATATCACATCGCGCATCCAACACGCAGTACGAGAGCTCGAACCCTATGTGATCGAGCAGCGGCGGCGCTTTCATGCCCACCCCGAGTTGAGCCTCCAGGAGTTCTGGACAACCGACGCCATTGCCGAGGAACTCGACCGGATGGGCATCCCCTATGTGCGCCCGCTCGAGACAGGGCTCATCGCCACGCTGCGCGGCAGCGCCGAGGGTGCCTACCTCCCCGACGGCACCCCGCGCCGCCGCCTGCTGCTGCGCGCCGACATTGACGCCCTGCCCGTTGAGGAGCGCACCGGCGCGCCTTTTGCAAGCAAGTGTCCCGGCGTCATGCACGCCTGCGGGCACGACTGCCATATTGCCATGCTGTTGGGAGCGCTCAGGGTGCTCGCCCAGATGACCGATGAACTTGCCGGCGAGGTCCGCGCCGTCTTCCAGCCCTCCGAGGAGAACGGCCAAGGCGCCGCCCTCATGATCGGCGCCGGTGCGGCCGACAAGGTGGATGGGACGTTTGCCCTGCACGTTTGGAGCGAGGTAGACACCGGCACCATAAGCTGCGAGGCGGGGCCGCGCATGGCAAACGTCGACTGGTTTCGCATCGACGTCACGGGTACCTCCTGCCACGGCGCGATGCCGCAACGCGGGGCGGATGCCGTTATCGCAGCGGCAGAAATCGCCAACGCGTTGCAGACCATCGTGAGCCGCGATGTCTCGCCCTTTGAGCCGGCGGTAGTAACCATAGGCGAGCTGCATGCAGGCAGCGCGCGCAACGTCATCGCCGGAGAGGCGTATCTCGCCGGCACGGTCAGGACGTACGGGGCGCGCACGCACGAGGCCATGCCCACGCTCATCAAGCGCATCGCCACGCACACCGCCCAAGCCCTTGGCGCCGAG
>CASELS010000039.1 GCA_949288855.1 uncultured Collinsella sp.
AGTATCGCGGCTGCTACTTTGTCAAGAAGGGCAAGGAGGTCGAGGCCCTGCGTGCTGCCATGTTCAAGAACGGCGCCCTCGATCACCGCATCCCCGGTATGCCCGCTCCCCAGATCGCCGAGCTCGCCGGCATCAAGGTCCCGGCCAAGACCAAGATCCTGATTGTCGAGTGCACCTCCACCGATCCGCTCAAGGAGGAGTTCTCCCACGAGAAGCTCTCGCCGGTGCTCGCCATGTACCACGCGAAGGACTTCCAGGAGGCCGTCGACAAGGCCGAGCACCTCGTGCTCGCCGGTGGCCCGGGCCACACCGCCTCGCTCTACGTCCACCCGGCCGAGAAGGAGAAGATCTCCCTCTTTGAGGAGACCATGGCCGCTTGCCGTATCGTCATCAACACGCCTTCCAGCCAGGGTGGCATCGGCGACCTCTACAACTTCGCCATGAAGCCGTCTCTCACGCTGGGCTGCGGCTCCTGGGGTGGTAACTCCGTCTCCGAGAACGTTGGGGTGAAGCACTTGCTGAACATCAAGACCGTGGCGGAGCGCCGCGAGAACATGCTCTGGTTCCGCGCTCCCGAGAAGATTTACTTCAAGAAGGGCTGCACGCCCGTCGCCATCGAGGAGCTCGGCCGCGTCATGGGCAAGAAGCGCGCCTTCATCGTGACCGACCAGTTCCTGTACAAGAACGGTAACTGCCGCGCCATCGAGGAGAAGCTCGACGAGCTGGGCATCGCGCACGACGCGTTCTACGACATCCAGCCCGACCCGCGCCTGCAGGACGCCATGAAGGGCGTCGAGCGCATGAAGCTCTTCGAGCCCGACCTCATCATCGCCATCGGCGGCGGCTCCGCTATGGACGCCGGCAAGATCATGTGGCTGCTCTACGAGCACCCCGAGGCGAACTTCGAGGACATGGCCATGGACTTCATGGACATCCGCAAGCGCGTCTACACCTTCCCCGAGATGGGCAACAAGGCCTACTTCGTCGCCGTCCCGACCTCTTCGGGCACCGGCTCCGAGGTGACGCCGTTCGCCATCATCACCGACGCCGAGACCGGCCTCAAGTGGCCCATCACCGACTACCAGCTCCTGCCGAACATGGCCATCGTCGACGTTGACAACGCCATGACCGCGCCCAAGGGCCTCACCTGCGCCTCTGGTATCGACGTTATGACCCACGCCATCGAGTCCTACGTCTCGATCATGAGCTCCGACTACACCCGCGGTCTCTCCATGCGTGCCGTCAAGCTCGTCTTCGAGAACCTGCCCGCGGCCTACGAGAAGGGTGCTGCCGACCCGCACGCCCGCGAGGAGATGCACAACGCCTCCTGCCTCGCCGGTATGGCCTTCGCCAACGCTTTCCTCGGCCTCAACCACTCCATGGCTCACAAGCTCGGTGCCTACCATCACCTGCCGCACGGCCTGGCCAACGCAGTGCTGCTCACCCGCGTCATGCGCTACAACGCTGCCGAGAAGCCCGTCAAGATGGGCACCTTCTCGCAGTACCAGTATCCGCACGCGCTGCATGACTACGCCGAGCTCGGCCGCTCCGCCGGCTGCACCGGTGCGGACGACCGTGAGGTCCTGACGACCGTGAGGTCTATGAGAACTTCATCGCCAAGCTCGAGCAGCTCATGGAGACCATCGGCATCAAGAAGACCATCGCCGAGTACGGTGTGGACGAGAAGTACTTCCTCGAGACTCTCGACGAGATGACCGAGAACGCCTTCAACGACCAGTGCACCGGCGCCAACCCGCGCTACCCGCTCATGAGCGAGATCAAGGAGCTCTTCCTTGACGCGTACTATGGTCGCGAGCCGCAGTCCTACGAGGACTAAGGCCCAGATGCGCTTATAATGGTATCGGGGCGGCAACGTCCGCCCCGATCTCTCGTCCTGTTCTCCCCTTCTAGAAAGGACACACCATGATCCTTCCCGACTCCAAGACCGAGATCGTCCATCGTGGCAACAAGACCGTCTACGATCTGGGCGACAAGATCGCCAAGGTGTTCAACGAGAACAAGCCCGTCTCCGACATCTTCAACGAGGCCCTCAACCTCGCGCGCATCAACGAGACCGGCATCCGCAGCCCCAAGGCTCTTGAGGTCACTCAGCTCGACAACGGCGGCTGGGCCCTCATCACCAGCAAGATTCCGGGTGTCACCCTCGCCGAGAAGATGGACGCCGAGCCCCAGCGCTTTGGTGAGTACCTCGAGCAGTTTGTCGATCTTCAGATCGAGATCAACGGTTACACCTGCACGCAGCTGAACCGTCAGTTCGACAAGTACACCCGCATGATCAACTCCCTCGACCAGATCAATGCGACCACCCGCTACAACCTGCTTGAGCGCCTGAACGGCCTCAAGAGCAAGGGCTATGTCTGCCATGGCGACTTCAACCCCACCAACGTCATCGTCGGTGAGGACGGTCAGCTCTACGTCTGCGACTGGGCTCACGCCACCCAGGGCTCCCCTGCCGCCGACGCCGCTATGACCTACCTGCTGTTTGCCCTCCACTCCAAGGAGCAGGCCGATGCCTACCTCGAGCTCTACTGCGAGCGCGCCGACATGCCGATGCAGGTCGTCCGCCAGTGGATGAGCATCGTGGCCGCTTCCGAGCTCGCGCGCAAGCGCAAGGTCGACGAGGAGTTCCTCATGAGCTGGGTCGACGTCGTCGATTACCAGGGCTAAGGACTGCTAAAGGCTGATTGACGCCCATTTGTCATAAAGCCAAGCGTCGTAAGGGCTTCTTCCTCCGGGAAGGAGCCCTTTTTCTCATTGTGCCGATGGTCAGAGTGCCTATTTAGAACTCGGCAAAGTGCGGAGCTTCCATCTCAGGTGTGAGCGTCGCATTAAAACGCTCGCGAAGCGCGGCGAGAAACGCCTCCTGCTCCCCTGCTCGATAGACGAGCTCCAGCGCCACGGCATCGGTATACGTAGTCCCGCTGATCTTTCCACCCGTGCGCTCCACCATATCGCGCACCTGGTCGAACTGGGCGTAGGAGATGGTAAGGGAGACCGGGACAACGCTCGTCATCTCGACGATAAGGCCCTCGTCCTCAGCGGACGCCACCGCCGCCTGAGCCGCCGCTGTATAGGCGCGCACGAGACCGCCAGGACCCAAAAGGGTGCCGCCAAAGTAACGGGTGGTGACGCAGCACACGTCGCGCAAGCCGGCCCCGCGGAGCACCTCGAGCGTGGGCATGCCGCTCGTACGCTGGGGCTCACCGTCGTCGCTTGCACGCTCCGTGCCGTCGGCGAGGATCCATGCGGGGACGTTGTGACGGGCGTCATAGTGACGAGCGCGCACAGCCGCCTGATGGGCATCGGCCTCCGCCGGGCTCTCCACATGCACGAGCTGGGCGATAAACCGACTGCGACGGTCCTCGAACTCCCCCTGCGCACAAGCTCCCGCACGCAGCGTCCTATAGCTCTCCACAGCCCCTCCTACATGCCCCGCAATACACGGGCACCTCCGCTCGTACCGCTGTCATTGTAGCGGAACGCATATATCGCAACGTCAGGAGGCCCCGCTTTCTGCTGTGAGGTTTTGCGAAGCGTACCTCAGAGCAGAAAGCGGGGCCTCCCACGTGCGTATGAAGCGATCCGCTACGAGTTCTTCATCACGATGCTGCTGACCGTATCGGCAACATGCTCGCAGCTGTCGACGCAGTACTCGAGGAACGTGTAGACCTCGTGCCAGCCAAAGACCTTGAGGGCGTCGGTCTCGGTCGTGTGGAGGGTGCGCATGGCGCGGATGTAGGCGTGGTCCGCCTCCTCCTCGGTATCGTTGATGGCAATGACGTGCTTGCGCAGGGTCTTGGAGCGCTTGAACTGGGGTAGGTCCTCAAGCAGCGCGCACATCTCGGTGCAGGCGCGCTCGATCATCTCGACGAGCTCGAGCGCGTCGGGACGGATCTCGGTGATGTTGTCAAAGTACAGGCGGTGCACCACGCCCTCGATACGGTCGGTCACGGTATCGAGGTTCTCGGAGAGCATCGCGATGTCCTCGCGCTCGATGGGAGTGACAAACGCGGTCACGAGCGCGTCGTTGATCTCGTGCTTGATCTCGTCCGCAGCCTGCTCGATCTGGTGCATCTTGTCGACCGCGCTCTTGAACTCCTCGATGTTATAGGAGCGCATGACCTCGCCGAGCAGCGCCGCCGCCTGGCAAGAGAGCTCCGCGTGCTTGCGGAACGAGTCGAAGTAGAACGCGTCGTTTTTCCTAGCCATGTGGATACATCCTCCCAAATGAACGTTTCCGTGCAATATCGAGCGCGGGCGCGCCGCGCGAGGCGTAACAGAGAAACCTAGAAGACCATGAGGAAGATCTTCGCCATCAAGAAGCTGATAAGGCCGCAGCCCGGGAAGGTGAAGATCCAGGTGAGCACCATGTCGCGCACGACGGTGAAATTGATGGCCGAGAGGCGCTTCACGGCGCCCACGCCCATGATGGCGCTCGTCTTGGTGTGCGTAGTGGAAACCGGAATACCAAAGACGGTGGAGAGCAGGATGCAGATGGCGCCGGCGAGGTCGGCCGAGAAGCCCTGATACTTCTCGAGCTTGACCATGTCCATACCGACGGACTTGATGATCTTCTCGCCGCCTACGGACGTACCCACGCCCATGACCGTGGAGCAGAGGATCATGAGCCAAACCGGGATGACGGCACCGGAGACGTTGGGCTCGCCATTGCAGAAGGCCACGCCCAGCAGCAGGACGCCGATGAACTTCTGGCCGTCCTGAGCGCCGTGCATGAAACTCATGGCCGCGGCGCCAAAGATCTGGGCGCCGGTGAAGAAGCCGTTGGCTCGACGACGGTCGATGTTGCGGCAGATGATGGTGAGGCCCTTGCAGATGCCCCAACCGAGCGCAAAGCCGATGGCGAGGCTCAACACGAGGCCGTAGAGGACCTTGACCCACTCGTCCATGTTCACGCCGTCAAGGCCGCCCTGCGTGGCAAGGGCCGCGCCCGTAAGACCGGCGATAAGCGAGTGGCTCTCGCTCGTGGGGATGCCAAAGATGGAAGCGCCCACGCTGTAGACCACGATGGAGAAGAGAGCGGCGCAAAGCGCCACGAGGGCAATCTGCGTATCGGTGCCGAAGTCGACCATGTTCGAGATGGTGGATGCAACCGAGGCGTTCAGGTGCGTCATGATGAGGACGCCAAGGAAGTTGAAGATGGCGCTCATGATGATCGCGGGGCGCGCATTCATGCAGCGCGTGGTAACACAGGTTGCAATGGAGTTGGGGGCGTCGGTCCAACCGTTGACGAAGATGACGCCGAGCGTGAGCAGAACGGTGATGGCAAGAATGGGATTTGCCACAACCTCCTGCAAAAACAGCGCTAGTGAGAAATCCACGTATGCTCTTTTCCCTCAGGACATGCGCCAGGCGGCGCATCGTTGGAACAACCTGCACCATTTTAGCGGTTCTTGACCGTTTACTAACGCGGAGCTGACATTTTAGATGGGCAAACGTGTCCTATAGCGCGCCGAGCGGTTCTCCTAGCTGCAGATATTCCGTGAGCGGCAACGGCACCTTACGATTCCCTTACATTGCCCTTACCGAAAGAAGACCGCAAAGCGACGAAATCAACCATAGAAGAGGATGCGAAGCGGGCCGATAAGCCGGGTTCTGTCGCGGACGGTCATTTATCTTGGCGCGCACGTTACCGTGCGGCTCTTCGCACGCTACCCGAGCGCGGACCGGGCCGGCCCATGGCGCTCCTATTCGCGCTTGCTCCGAATGGGGTTTACCCAGCCGCCGCGTCGCCGCGACGCTGGTGGTCTCTTACACCACCGTTTCAGCTTTTCCCTTTACGCTCGCGCGCAGGTGGGAGTCTTCTTTTCTGCGGCACTTTCCGTCGGGTCGCCCCGCCTGGCCGTTAGCCAGCATTCTGCCCTGTGGAGCCCGGACTTTCCTCACACCGGCATGTACCGGCGCGCGACCGTCTGGCCCGCTTCGCGGCTCACGATTGTAGCACGATATAACACAACGCCCGCCGACCGAAGCCGACGGGCGCCGAATCTACGCGAACCCAATGGGCGGACGGACCTAGAGGCCCATCTCCTCCTTGAGCTTAGAGAGCTCCTCGTCCACCGCAGCGGTGGAACCAGCCTCGGCGTACTTGCGCTCGAGATCGGCAGCCGGGTCGGTCGGATCGGCGTTGAGCTCGGTCATAGCGTTGGAGCGGTCGAGCATCTCGTCGGCCTTGGCCTCCATGCGGTCGAAGGCGCTCATAGCGGCGGCAGCGCTGTCACCGGCAGAAGAGACCTTGTTGACCTGATCTTGCGTCTTGGCGACGGCGACCTTGGCCTTGATGGCCTCACGGCGGCCGCGCAGGGTCTCGATGTCGTTCACAAGCTTGTCGTGCATGGCGCGCATCTTCTCGGCGTTGTCGCGCGCAGCCTCCGCCGCGGCGGCGAGGCTCTCGCCCTGGGCCTCGAGCTGCTGCTTCTTGGCAAGGAAGGTGCGGGCATCGCCCTCGTTGCCGGCCTGGAGGGCGCGGCGGGCAAGACCGTCGTACTTCTCAACTTCCTTGTTGTTCTCGGAGACCATGCGGGCGGTACGGGCCTCCTCGGCCATGACGCCGGCGGTCTCCTCCTTCACCTCGGCGAGCGACTCGGTGAGGTCACGCAGGTACTGATCGACCATCTTGGCGGGATCCTCCGCGCGGTCGAGCAAATCGTTAACATTTGCCTTGATGATGTCGGCAAAACGGTCGAGCATTCCCATGGTGGAACTCCTCCTCTAGGCGGACGCATCCGCTTCAGGCGCGCTCAACCCCCGAGCGCGCGGTTAGCCTACCTTGTACCCTTGCGAGAACTTGCGCAAGCGCCTCAATCGTCGTTTGACGGCGAACGGTACTTCTCCTCAAGGTCGTCGAGCTTCGCATCGCCGAAGGTCTCAAGCGGCGTGTTGAGAACCTCCTCGAGGTGCTCCTGCTCGCTCTGGCGTGCCTCGGCGCGTTTGCGCACGACAAAGACGATGCCGCCCACAACGGCGACCACCGCAACCGCACCTGCAACGTAGACGATAGGCGATGTGGTGACGGTCATGATACGCTCGGCGGTATCGGCGAAGGCGCGCGAGAAGATCTCCTCCTGGTCGATGGAGAGGTCCTGGTAATAGCGGTCGAGATAGTCGGAGAGGATACCTATCGCCTCGTCATCCATCACCGACTTCGCTTGGGAGCCGGCGGCGTAGCCGCAGGTGAACGAGCCCTGTCCGTCGTCGCAGAACACCAGCACAAAGTGCGCCTCGTCGTCAAAGAGCTCGTCGTAGAGCTGAAGCGCCACCTGACCGAGTTCGGTGGCAGAGGTCGAGGTGCCGTTGGGCAGGATGTAGAGGAAGGGACGGACGCCCGTCAGGTCGTAGAACTCCTCAAGACCCTGCTCGACCACAGCAGGGCTGTGGATCCAATCGCCATCCGCGTCGTCATAGAGCACCGTCTTCTCAGCCGCGTCTGCGGGCAGCGCCTCGCGCTCGTGCGTAGACGCCGTAATCTCCACCGTCGAGGTACTGCAGGACGTAACCGAGGTGAGCGCGGTCGATATCAAAGCGCAGACGAGCGCGACGATAACCACAACGATGCAGCCGCGGCCGCAGCCCCCGGATGTCTGCGCCGGCCCCTGCGGACCCGGACCCGCAGGCCCTGCGGGCGGCACGTTGTTGTTCATGCTGCGACCGATACCCATGCCGGCGAGAAACGGCCAGATGCCGCTCCCTCCCCCGCCGCCAAAGAAGCTGCGGGTGGGACGTGGGGCAAATCCGCCGCCGAATACCCCGGGGCGGGGCGACCCAAAGCCACCGGGACGGGACCCGCCGCCAAAGCCGGAGCCAAAGCTCCGTCCACCGCTTCGTCTGCCGCCGGAAAAACCTCCAAAGCTGCGACCGCCGCCGCGGAAGCCACCGCCTCCACCGGACCTGCCGCCTCCAAACGATCTGCCCATGGGCATCCCCTCTCACACGCATACACCGACGACGCAAAGCCCTCGATCCCTAAGATTTCTTTCGAACATTATGCCCTTATGCGCACGTCCCGTGCGCGCGGGCTCGGTAGACGGCACAGGCGGCCAGAAGAAACGTCCCCCTGTAAGGGTGGAGCGTAAGGTGGAGCGTTATGAAAAAGCGCCCTGCACGGGGCAGGGCGCTTCAACAGACGGATAACGGACCTGATTAGTCAAGATCGTCCGCGACGAAGTTGTCGATCGGAGCGAAGGGATCGGCAACCGGGGCGGGCTCAGGCGCGGGAGCGGGAGCGGGCGCCGTGGCAGGAGCCGCGGAGGAGCCGACCGGAGCAGAGGAGAGCAGGTCGGACGGGAAAGAATTCTGGGCGTCGTCCATGAAGTGCTGGATGAGCTTCAGGTACTCGTTCTTGAACTCCTCGCGGGAGGCCTTCAGACGGTCGATCTCGGCGAGCTCGTTCTGCTTCTCCTGAAGCGCCTGACGGATGACGTCACGCGCCTTGGCGTCGGCCTCGTCGCAGATGCGCTGGGCGTTCTGCTGAGCGTCGGCAACAATGGTGTCGGCGGTCTGCTGGGCGGAGATGAGGGCAGCAGAGATCTGACGCTCGGTGGCGGAGAAATCATGCTGCGGCGCGGCGGCGACAACCGGAGCGGCCGCGGGCTGAGCCGCAAGTTGAGCCTGAGCGTCGGCGAGCTCGTGCTCGGTGGCGGTCAGGCGGTTCTTCAGATCGACGATCTTGGAGAGCATGGCGTCGACCTCGGAGGCGAGCTGCTCAAGGAAAACGTCAACCTCGGCGGGGTCGTAACCGCGCTTGGCCTCGGAGAACGTCTGGGCCTGGATGTCTGCAGGTGTGATAGCCATAGGATAATCTCCTTCTCATCGCGAGGCCCGGGCTTACCGCGCCCGGGATTTGCGTCTAAACCAGTATACCTATTACCAAACGAGCGATGACGTTCAACGCAAGAACTGCAATAACCGGCGAGAAGTCAATGCCGCCCATGGGCGGGATGATGCGCCGGAAGATCGACAGGAACGGCTCGCAGAGGGAGCGGAGCACCATCGCCACGTCGTAGGCGATACCGCCCTCGCGCAGCGGGAACCACATGAGGATGATGTACACGAGGATGAGCGTCTCGTAGAAGTTTACGAGCGTGCTGACAAGCTGTGCGATTTGATAAATGGTGATCAGCCCCTGCTACTTGAGGTATCCGTCAGCGCGGAGCTTGGCAAGGTCGGAATCGGTGACCTCGCAGCCCTGCGGCAGAACGACAAAGACGCGGTCGCCCACCTCGCGGACCGTGGCGCCGAGACCGCAGGCAAAGCCGTAACTGAAGTCGAGTACGCGCTTGGCGACCTCGGTGCGAACACCGATGAAGATGAGCGCCACCGGCTGCTTAGTGCGCACGCGACGCACCACCGTCTCAACGTCGTCGTAGCTCTCGGGGCGGAGCTCATAGATCGGGAGCTGCGGCGTCGCATTCAGAATCGACGCGGCGTGGCTCTCGGTCATCGAAGAGGCGGGAGCCGGGGTTGCAGCGGCGCGGGCACGAGTCTGCGCGGCGTAGGTCGACGGCGTGTCATAGGCGCCGGGGCGATAATCATCATGGGAGCGCGCGGGCGGGTTGTACGTGGTCGCATGACGGTCCGCATCGCCGACCAGCTGGCCGGAGCGCGTATAGACCGCTACCGACTCGGCCTCGCCACGGCGCGTCTGACCGAGAACGCCGTTGGACGGGGTGTCCTGCGCGGCATAACCCTGACCGTAGGAGGCGTCCTGCGCGCCGTAGTCGGCATCGTAGCCCTCACCGTCGTAATAGTCGTCCTCGTAGCCGTCGGCAGCGTAGTCGTCCTGACCGAAGGGCAACTGCTGGCCGAACGGAAGGCGGCTCTTGATCTCGTCTAAGAATCCCACGTTTCTCAACTCCCCCAAACGGAGTGTATCTACAGAATCGGCTTCCGGCTAAGCCAAAAGAAACCGCGTACCTGCTATTCTAGCTCAAAGGCGGGGTCAAAGACCACTCTGCCCAAACGCACCAGAGTCGAGCCCTCCTCGAGCGCCGCATCAAAGTCCTCGCTCATGCCGCAGGAGAGCTCCTCAAGCGTAAGCCCCGGATAGCGGGCTGCCAGCTCGTCGCGCAGGTCGCGCAGGCCCGCGAACGTGCGATGCGCCATCACGTTATCCCCTCTTGGCGCCATCGTCATAAGGCCGCGTATACGGATTCCACGAAGTCCCTGCAACTCCTCGATGGCGCGACGGAGCTCATCGGGCTCAAATCCCGATTTAGACTGCTCGCCCGAGATGTTCACCTCAAGCAGCACGTCCTGAGGCACGGCGAGCACGCCTTCCGCCAAACGCCGCTCCGCGCGGTCGGAGATGGCCTGGGCGAGATGGAGCGAGCTCACCGAGTGGATGAGGTCCACACGGCCGAGCACGGCGTTGATCTTGTTCTTCTGGAGGTTGCCGATCATATCGAAGCGAACCGGCGCCAAGCCCTCGCGCGCCGCGAGCCCTTCCAACTTGCGGATGAGTTCCTGCGGACGGTTCTCGCCAAAGAAACGGTAGCCGGCCCCTATGGCGGCGGCAACCTCGTCCACCCCTACCGTCTTGGAGACCGCCATGACACGCGCGGCGTCCGCCGCACGGCCCGAGCGTGCAAGGGCAGCGTCGACGCGTGCGAGAATCTCCTCGCGCCGACGGCGGATGCAATCGAGATATGTCTGGCCTGATGCCGTATCACCCATGGGTTACCCTCTTTGCGCTAGCGGGCGCGGGTGCGCCCTCGACCATACTAGCAAAGGGGCGTACCCCCTGGTGGGAGGTACGCCCTCAAGAGCAAAAGGTTTACGAAGACGGCACAAGGCAGCCCCGGGCGGGACTAGGCGAGGTCGTCCTCCTCGTCCTCATCCTCGTCATCGTCCTCGTCCTCGGGATTCTCGATGAGCGTGACGACCGCCTGGGTGAGCTCGGAGGCGGGAATGCGCGCGATGCAGGCGGCGTCGGCCGCGGGGCGCAGGATGACACCCTCGCCGGAAGGAACGCGCATGCCCTCGAGCTCCTCCTCATCGATGCCGGCGATGTCGGCGGCGCTCCAGCGCTGACCGGTGAGCAGGAAGGTGATGCGGCCGGCGGCGTCGATGGCGTACTGGGCGCAGCGGTCGAGGTAGCGCGAGACCATGATGACGCGGCGGAGGTCGTCAAGCGAGCGGTCGTCTTCGATCTGCATGGCGGCCATGCGGTTGTAGGCGCGGAAGAACTCCTCGTAGATGCCGTGCGTGTCCTCCTCCTGAGTGTTCAAGGTGCGCAGCAGCGCGAGGTCGTTGGTGACAAGCACGGAAGCCGAGGTACCGAGTACCTTGTAGACGCTGCCGGCCTCTGCCTCGACGAGTTCGACGAGCTCAGCGGGCAGCTCGATGCCGGAGACGACTTTGTGCTGGGCGGCACGGGCGATGCGGCGCACCTTGTCGCACATGCGCTGCAGACAGAAGTTGGTGTAGATGATGGTCTGGAGCAGGCGGAAGTCGGAGGCCACAGGGCCCTGGGTGGCGATGAGGTTGTAGCAGACCGCCTCGAGGTTGGCGCAGCGCGCATCGATGCGGAGCGCCTGCTTCTTGGCCTTGCTCGCGAGCTTCTTGTCATCGGTCACAAAGGAGCGAACCGCGTCGTGGAGCGTAAGGTCGATGACCTCGTAGATGGAGAGCATCTCGTGACGCGCCTCGACGAGCTGACGGGAGAAGAGTTTGCGCATGTTCTAGACTCCAATCGGATGCCGGGCGGGATGCCGCCCCGAGCGTGGATGGCATACGGTTGCCAGTCTAGAGGTCGGGTGTCAGGGTTTTGTAAGCGCACGGTCACGGTAGCGCCGCAAAGGGCTTGGTCATGGCCACCCGTGCCACTGGCTGCACGATTTGACTCCGTCCCCAGAGTGAAGGCGAGGGGAACTTTTTCGGAATGTGAAATATTTTGCACATTCACAAATGTTCACGCCCTCATACGCGCCAAATGCACGGCGGAGAGGCGCCTACGCCTCCCCCATCACCGCCAGGGCACCGTGGCGCCCGCAGGTACCCTTCTCGGCGCGATAGGAGAAGAACCGGTCGTTGTTGCCCACGGTGGAGAGACCCGGGTCGCAAACGTTATCTTCGGGCACACCCGCCTCGGCGAGTGCCGCACGGATGCACGCAGCGAGGTCGAGCAAACGCGAGGGCCCCGCGTGCACCGCCTGCGGGAACCGCGCGGCAAAGCGCTCGATGAGCTCCTCGGAGACCTCGTACTCCGCCCCGGTGATGTGCGGGCCTATGAAGGAAAGGATCTGCTCCGGTGCGCATCCCGTGGCATCGGAGAGCATGCGCGCGGCCTTGCCGGCGATGGCCGCGATTGTTCCCTTCCAGCCGGAGTGGACCACGGCAAAGCCGCCCTCGCACGCAAGGATGACCGGTACGCAGTCGGCAAAGTTGAGCAGCACCGGCACACTGGGTACGCAGCAGACGATACCGTCGGCACCGGCAGCGATCTCTTCTCTCACGCGGGCAAGCTCCGCCTCATCGGCCGACCGCACGACGGCGGTATGGTCGCCATGGACCTGGTTGGGCACGAGCAGACGCTCGGCGCACGCCCCGCACCCGAGCGCCTCAAGCGCCCGGCGCCGATTCTCAGCCACCGCATCCGGGTCATCACCCACATGCGCGCCCAGGTTAAGAGAGGCAAAGGGAGGCTCGGAGACGCCGCCTGTCCGCTCGGTGAACGCCAGATGCACCGCGCCCACATGCGCCTCGTTCAAGACGATGCCCTCATAATCGATGCGTTCGAGTGAACTCACGTTGTACCTCCCTATCAAAAGCGCCCCGGAACGTGCCGGGGCGCCTCAAAAACCACTGTGTAGGCCGTTGCCTTAGAAGTTGCCGCGCTTCAGGAAGTCGGGCAGCTCGAACTGGTCGTTGCCAAAGTTGTGGACCTGCTCGCCACCGATGGTGCGGCTGCTCGCAGCCGGGGCAGCGGGAGCGGCCGTGCGCGCGGGAGCCGCGTCAGCGGCCTTGGACGATGCGGAGAAGAGCTCGTCCTGACGGCTGACGTTGGCATCGGAGAAGCCGGTAGCGATAACGGTGATGCGCACCTGATCGCCCAGCGACTCGTCCACGACGGTACCGAAGATGATGTTGGCCTCGGGGTCGACGGCGCTGGCAACGAGGTCGGCGGCGTCGTTAATCTCCTGGATGCCGAGGTCCTTGGAGCCGGCGATGGAGAGCAGCACGCGGGTGGCGCCGTCGATGGAGCTCTCGAGCAGCGGGCTCGAGATGGCCTGCTGTGCGGCGTCGACCGCGCGGGTGTCACCGGAGGCGGTGCCGATGCCCATCATGGCGGTACCGGCCTGCTTCATGATCGTCTTGACGTCGGCGAAGTCGAGGTTGATGACGCCGGGGACGGTGATGAGGTCGGTGATGCCCTGGGTGCCCTGCGAGAGGACGGCGTCCGCCATGGAGAAGGCCTCGAGCATGGTGGTCTTCTTCTCGGCGATGTCGAGCAGCTTGTCGTTGGGGATGACAATCATGGTGTCCACGCTCTGAGCGAGGGTGTCGATGCCCTCCTCAGCGGACTTCTTGCGCTTGCGGCCCTCGAAGGTGAAGGGCTTGGTGACGACGGCGACGGTGAGCGCGCCGATGTCGTTCATGGCGATGTCGGCCACGATGGGGGCAGCGCCCGTACCGGTGCCGCCGCCCTCGCCCGCGGTGATGAACACCATGTCGGCGCCGGCGAGCGCCTCCTTGATGTCGTCGCGGCTCTCGTCGGCCGCCTTACGGCCGATCTCGGGGTTGGCGCCGGCGCCGAGGCCACGCGTGATGTCGGTGCCGATGTGCACCTTGATGTCGGCATCGGAGATGGCGAGAGCCTGAGCATCGGTGTTGATGGCAACGAACTCGACGCCGCGGATGCCCTCCTCGATCATGCGGTTGACCGCGTTGGTGCCGCCACCGCCCACGCCGACTACCTTGATGACGGCAAGATAGTTGTTGATCTCGTTCTCGTGCATGTGGTCCTCCGATGCGACGGGTTGAGCCATCTTGGCTGACGTAGATAACCTTAAAGCTCAAGTTTACATTAAAGGGCGAGGTAAACCCGCTTATCTTTGCACAAATTGCAGGTCACCGTCAAATGAAGAGGCCTAAATTGTGGAGTTACCAGAAGAAGCGCAGGTAGTTGCGGCAACCGTTCGCCGAATCACCCACCCTAATCGGTCGGCGCGCTCCTAAACGTATAGTTGTCGGGCACACGAACGTTGATGTAGGTGACGCCCTGCTGCTGCTCGAGCAGGCGCGTGACGACCCGCTCCTTGGTATCGATGTCATCGGGCGCGCCGAGTGAGACCTCGATGCCGGAGTCAAGGTAGGCCGTGATTGCATCGACCGAGGGCAGGGACAGGCTCTGGATCTGGGCGATGAACTCGGGCGAGAAGCCGTTCGCGTAGGCAAGGCCGGCAAGCACCACGTCGGAGGTGACCTCGCGGCCCGTAGAGGGCTCCACGTCGGCGGGGACGTCCGTGAAGAGGATCGCGCCGTCCTTGCGGGCAAGAGCGCGCGCCGCGTCTGCCCCCGTGAGCGTCTGACCGCCCTCCACGGCACCCTCGACCACATTGCCCTCGGCATCGGTCGAGACGGAAAGGGACACCGGCGCGATCCAGTTTCCGTCGCTGCCGATGGCCCAGGCGATGTCGTCGGCGGGGATGTAGACGATGGCGGCGACGGCGCGCTCCTCGGGCTTGATGCGCAGGGTGTGCGGGAACTCGCGCTCGATGGAGACGCCCGTCACCCACGGGTTCTCGGAGAGCGCCTCGGTGATGGCGTCCGCGTTGACGTTGAAAAGCGTTGTGCCACTGGGGATGGTGACCAAGCGCTGGACCGCCTCGGTAGAGACGTGCTCGCTCCCCTCGATCACCACATTGGTTGCGGCAAAGACAGGCGAGTTGACGAGCACCACGCCGCCGACGCCGAGCACGAGCGCGCAGGCGAAAACGATGGCGATGACCTTGCCGGAGACAAAGCCGCCCACTACATGGGCGACCCCCGCAAACACCGCACCGATGCGGCCGAGGAGGGAGGCGGCCTTACCGGCAGGCGCCGGCTTGGCGGGGGCGGCGACCGTGGTAAGCGGCTTCATGCGGCGCTGGGGCTTCTTGAGTGCCGCAACGGCGGGAGTGGAGAGCTTGGAGGCGGCGGGCTTTTGGACCGCGGGCTTCTGCTTGAGGGGCTTG
This sequence comes from uncultured Collinsella sp., assembly GCA_949288855.1. GTDB lineage: Bacteria > Actinomycetota > Coriobacteriia > Coriobacteriales > Coriobacteriaceae > Coprousia. The sequence goes on from CASELS010000039.1 coordinate 15,213, forward strand.
GACGCCGGGGCGCTCGCCTGCTTGCGCATGACCGGCTTGCCCGCGGGCTTGTTTGCAGAAGCGGCCTTGGGCGCCACGGTTAGCTGCTTTTTGGCTGCTACGGGCTTTTTGGAGGCACCAGCGGCAGACCCCAGGCGCGCCTGCGGCTGTACCGTGCGCTTCTTGGACCCCGGACGCGCCGCGGGAGTGCCCACGCGCGTACGGGCCGTATAGGAGGAGATGGGCTTTTTAGCCTGGCGCGGCGCAGGCGCGGGAGCTGCCTGCGGGCGCGGGGCGCTCGCCTTGGAACCGGCACGACGAAAGGTGGGCTTCGAGGCCTTAGAAACCGAGGAATTTGACTTCCGGTTGGAGCTCGACGCCATACGCCTTTCGTACCTCCTCATGCACCTTCTTTATAACCGCCGCGACATCCTCGGCGCGGGCGGTTCCCGTATTGACGATAAAGTTACCGTGAATCGGCGACACCTCGGCCCCGCCCACGGAAAAACCCTTCAATCCACAGTCCTCAATCATCTTTCCCACACTCATGTCGGGCGGATTCTTGAAGACCGAGCCGCAGCAGGCACTGCCGAGCGGCTGCGATTTGCGACGGCGGTCGAGCGAGCGCTCCATACGGGAGCGAATCTGCGCCTTGTCGCCGGGGGCGAGCTTGACCGTAGCCTCGAGGACGATCTCGTCACGCGGGAGCGTGCAGGTCCTATATCCCCAGAAGACGTCGTCGTGGCTGTAATGGCGCAGGCCCACGCCCGGTTTCAGCGTGAGCACGTCTTCGATGACCGACCCCATCCACTCGGTACGGGTACCCGCGTTCATGGAGACGGCACCGCCCACCGTGCCGGGGATGCCCACGGCAAACTCAAGGCCGGTAAGACCGCGGGAGAGCGCCTCGTTCACCAGGCGCGCCAAGATGACACCCGCGCCCACCGTGAGCGTGACGCCGTCGTCCGCGCAGATCATACGCGAGAACTCGCGCCCGAGGGTCACGACCGCGCCACGGTACCCCTCGTCTGCCACGAGCAGGTTGGACCCCTTGCCGATGATGACCCAGGGGACGTCCTCCTCGGTGAGCACGTCGAGCGCGCGGCGCAGCGCGTGGTAGCTGTGGCACACGAGAAACAGGTCAGCCTTGCCGCCGATGCGGTAGCTCGTATGGCGCGCCAGGCTCTCCTGCTCGATAAGGTCGGTGTCGGCGGCGCCCGAGAGCGCCATGACGGCGTTGAAGAGGCCCATCGTGCTTAGGCTTCCTTTGACGAGAGATAGGAGATGAACTCGGGGCCGACCGTGGTCACGTCGCCCGCGCCCATGGTGAGAAGCAGGTCGCCCTCGTCGACGATGCGCGCGAGCTCCTCGGACACCGCCAGACGGTCGGCGATGTAGTGGACCTCCTTGCCCGGATGGCGCTTCTCCACGAGGTCGGCGAGCATCTTGCTCGTCACACCGGGGATGGGCATCTCGCCCGCGGAGAACACGTCGATGAGCACCAGGCGGTCGGCGTCGGCAAAGGCATCGGCAAAATCGTCGGCAAACGCCTGAAGGCGCGAGTAGCGGTGCGGCTGGAAGACAACGTCGACATGGTTGTAGCCAAGCGACTTGGCCGCGGCGAGTGGCGTTCAGCAGGTTGTGGCGGCCGGGGTTGTTGCGAATCTCGATATCGACCGAGCGGTCACCGGGGAGACGGACCGCGGCGGCGTTGGCGATGTTTTGCGCATGGGCATGCGGCGCGCAGACGACGTCGTTGCCCTCCTCAAAGCCGTAGGTGACAACGCGGCGGCCCGTGCTGCGCGCGAGCTCGGCCAGACGCGGGGAGTCGCCGCAGACGATCACGGTGCCGTCCTCGCCTACGAGACCCATGAACTCAGCGAAGGTGCGCTCAATCTCCTCAAGGGAGCTGTAGTGGTCAAGATGGTCCGCCTCGACGTTGGTGACGATCACTACGTTGGGGTTGAGGTAGAGGAAGGAGCTGTCGGACTCGTCCGCCTCGGCGACAAAGTAGGGGCCGTGACCGTTCTTGCCGTTGGTGTCAAAGCCCTCGACGATACCGCCGATGAGGAAGCTCGGATCCTCCCCCATGCGATCGAGCATGGTGGCGACCATGGACGAGGTCGTGGTCTTGCCGTGCGTGCCCGCCACGGCAACGGTGGTGTAGCCCTGGCCGAGTGCAGAGAGCATCTTGGCACGGGGCCACACGGGGATGCCGAGCTCGCGCGCACGGGCGAGCTCGGGGTTGGTCTCGGGGATAGCCGTGGAGACGACCACCACGTCGGGGCTCACCTCGTCGATGGTGGAGGCGGTGTGACCGATGTGGATATCGACGCCGGCACGCGTGAGCTGGCGGATGTAGCGCGAGGTCTTGAGGTCAGAACCAGAGACCGCAAAACCGCGCTCGTGCAGGACGAGCGCGATACCGCTCATGCCCGCACCGCCAATACCAATGAAATGGGCGCGCTTGAACGAGGGCGCTGCGGACGAGGTCGGGGTGTCTGCCATGCGTATGCTCCCTAAAGAGGCTGGTTGTATCAGCTTGTTACTTTAGCGCAATTGTAAAGGGTTGGCGAGGAGGGGCCGTGTGGGTTCAACGCGGATAGCGTAGCGCAACACAGCTCAAGCCTCAACTCTTTGCAACAGCAACGGGACCGTTCAGGGAAAACACTGAACGGCCCCATTGCAGAAGCGCTCGTCACATCTAGGTGCGTAGCGTGCTGAACTTATGCGCGACGGCGGCAGACGATGCCCAGCGCCAAGGTGCCGAGTGCAGCGGAAGCTGCGAGCACAGCCGCACCGGTGCTCGCGTCTCCTGTGGAGGGGATAACGCCGGTGGCGGGGCCGGACGAATCTCCCCTATCGCCCCCTGCGTCATGAGTGAGACGAGCGACGAGACGCGATTCTTTATCGCCGCAGAGCGAGCAGGTGCGCACTTCCTCGCCCTCGGTGTCGTAGGTAGGCTTCTTCTCGGTTACCCAGTCACCCCAGTTATGGCCGAGTGCGGGCACCGCGCGCGTCTCCGCATAACCGCACACCGAGCAAGTGCGTGACCCCTCTCCCTGCTCAACACAGGAAGCAGGAACCGTCGTCTCCCACGCGCCATAATCGTGATCCGCCGAATCAAGACGCGCATCACACTCGGAGCTTACGCAAGCGTGCCAATGGCCGTCGCCATCCGAAAGCCACGCGCCTGCGCTCACATGTGTATGATCAGGCATCGTCAACGTTGCGATCTCGCTTGCAAACGAGCTCTCCGTGGCGGCGAGACGCAGCTCGACGCTCTCCCCTGCAACGAGTTCAATACCCTCCGCCGGCAATGTTAGCCAATCGCATTTATTGTCAGAACGATATTCCAAAGCAATATCCTCTGCAGGAAGCACCGTACCGATGCCGCCCGTGGAGGCTGGCTCAAGAACAGAGAACGACCCATTATCGGTAGAAGGAGCGGCAGGACGATTCGGAATGTCGATTGACTGCCAACCGCTCGCCGTTTCGCCATCACGCTGGCGTCCTAAGATGATCTCTCGGCCCATCCAACCTTCGTCAATGGCAATGAAGCCCTGGTCATCAGCGATATGCGAGGACCTATCGTAGGAGGGTTGCAACGTAACCTCATACTCTCCGCCGGCAGCAAGGCCGCTGAGAACCTCCTTGGCATAATCGATATGCGCGGAAGGCGACGGATAGAACGTGTAGAGCGATCCGACGGAAATTGCCTCCGAAGAATTGAGCGTATCCGTTTCACCGAATCGAATAAACAGCGAATATGCTGTGTCTAGCTCGAGGTTAGAGAATACATACCTGCAGCGCGAGGGATATTGATCCTCGATGCCATCATCGTGCCATGCGGAGGCATCCTCTGGGACAGCCGCATCGACGCCCTTAACTATGGCAAATTCCACCTTACCGTGCGTGCGTTCCTCATCTTCCGAAGAGTAAGCATAGGTCACGTCTATCGTGTTGATCCATACGCCTGTAGAGGCGAAATCGATATCTGGCGTCGCCTGCTCTTGCTTTGCCACCGTGAGCTCGGAGCTGCCCGTAGCAGGCGCAAGACCATATGCAAATTCGGACGACGCACCACTAAAGTCCGCCGTGATAGTGAAGGGGCTGCCGCTAGGCAACCAGCTATCTCCCGTCAGCTCCAAGCGCATCGAAGCAGTGTAGGTACCTTCAGAACCAGGCTCTATGCTGATGCTATTCGTATTCAGCTTCGTTTTTCCGCCTGCATTACCTAGGTAGAAATCAACAGTGCCAGCGCCGGCATTCAGCGTAGTAGCTGAGCCGGATACCTGCCGGATGGTAGCAGTAAAGGTGACAATGTCTCCGTACGTGGTGGAATTGTCCGAAATCGGGTTACCCTCTGAATCTGAGGTGCTCACGGAAACTTGACTGGGATAGACGGGCTGATTGCCCTTTAAGGTGTCGTTGTTAGTAAACGTGCCACCTTGAAGCACAATCGTCCCCTTATTGGTAAGCGTCACGCCCTCCGGCACCGTCAAACTAGTCCCTTCGGGAAGGACAACTACGGTACCCTCTGGAATAGCGATATCGCCCGGCAGGGACAAATCACCGTAAACAGCGTACGTACCGTCTTCTGCAGGCTTAATGCCGGATCCGGGGGCGCCGGGAGTAGCAAAACGAGCACCTCCCGCTCCAATGGAAGAGGCGTTGCCATAAGGAGGAGTGTCTCCACCAACAGCTGAGAGTTCACCACCGAGAATCAGTACTGTACCACCGTCGCCGGCAACACTTCTCATGCTGCCGCCTCCGCCGATGCCCGCTCCGCCGGCACTGCCTCCATACACAATACCGCTTCCGCCCGTTGCCGAAATCGAGCCTCCGTACACTGTTACGGAACCACCATGACCTGCCGGTACAGTATTGGATCCTCCTCCGCCGATGCCTGCTCCGGCACCAGATCCATACCCGACGTCGCCACCCTTGGCGGTCACATGTCCGCCATAAATGGTCACCGCACCGCATGTGCCGTTGGTATCTCCACCTATACCTGCACACGAACCAGTTCCGACATCAAAATAGCTTGCATAGGCAGCAAGGGCGCCGGTGCCTGCAGACTGCCCGTATATGGTTAGGCTGTTTCCCTCGCTGACTTGAATACCACCGTTAATCGTTAGGTTGCAGCCATCGGAGAGAATGAGATGAACGTCACCCTTTGCGACCACGCGCTGGTTGATGACAACGTCACCCGCGGCAACATACCAACCGTTATCCCATTCAACAGTATTGGCGTCCAAACTGGTGTAGGTGGATACGGATCGGGTTTCCCAATTGCCGTCAGGAGTATAGACCTGGTAAGAAACGGGGGCACCCCCGGCCGCCCATACAACGCGCGGGCAGCCCAACGTAGCGACAAAGCTACCGAGGGCGCAAATAAACAGCGCTAGAGCGACCCCCCCCCTGAACAAATTGGCAAGTCTTCTCATAGCGCTAGTCCTTCCCTTGCCGGGCCGATTGGCCCATTTACAGCTCGTATCATTGAGCCGTATATCCAGTTTAGGTGCAACTCATTTTCATTATTCGGCGCACTCATGCCAAAACGGCGCACGTTCACTCCCCTAAAGAAGCAAACATGCGCCCATCGGGCTCCGTCGCTGGGACGGGTTCACTTTAGGCAAACCTACACGAGCCTTTCCAACTCGTCCGCCAGGTGCTCGGCCGCCTCGGCTTGATTGAGACCGCGGGCCGCCTCGTGCATTTGCGCGCGGCGGGCGGGGTCGGCAATGAGGCCCAGGAGCTCGTCTGCAAAGGGACGCCCGTCGATATCGGCGTCCTTGAACATGACGGCAGCACCGGCGTCCGTGAGCAGGTGCGCGTTGGTGGTTTGATGGTCCGCCGTGGCAAAGGGATAGGGCACGAGCACCGACGGCACGGCGAGCGCCGCAATCTCGGCGATAGAGGACGCGCCGGCGCGGGAGAGGACAAGGTCCGCCGCGGCGAGCACGTCTCCCATGCCCTCGATGTAGCTCTGGACGCGGTAGCGCTTCGCCTCCTCGGGCGTGAGGGCAAGCGCATCGCGCGTTGCCTCGAAGTCGTCCGCACCCGTGGAGTGCAGGATGTGAAGGTTGGGGATAGCAAGGAGCTCGTGCTTAAGCGATGCCATGCGCTCGTTCAGGTGGTGTGCACCGAGCGAGCCGCCAAAGACCACCAGAAGCGTCGCGTCCTCGGGCACGCCCAGGGCGGCGCGGCCGCGGGCACGGTCACCGTCGAGCACCTGACGGCGCACCGGGTTGCCCGTGAAGCGGATGGCATCCTCGCGGGCGCCCGCACGGCGGAAGACGTCCGCCACGCTCGGCTGCGCGATGGCGATGAGCGCGGCATCGCGCGCCGTCTGCTTGTTAGCAAGACCCGGCACCGAGTTCTGCTCGTGCAGGGCAATGGGGATATGCAGGCGCTTGGCCGCGCGCATGAGCGGAAGCTCCACGTAGGCACCAAAGCCTATGGCAACGTCGGGCTTAAGCGCGGGGTCGTCGCGAAACGCCTTTGCCAGGCGACGCTCCTCGTGCGCAAGATGCGCGAGCGCCGTGGCGAGCGTCCAGGGGCGCTGGCGGTCAAAACCCGTCACGTGGACCGGGAAGAAGTCAAAACCCGCCTCCGGGACGAGCCTGCCCTCGAGCCGGCGCTCCTCGCCAAAGAAGCGGACCTCGTGCCCGCGCTCGCGCAGGCACTCGGCAAGGGCGAGAGCGGGATTCACATGGCCCGCGGTGCCGCCGGCGGCAATCGCTACGCGCAGCTTATCTGTCATATCGACTCCTTCCGCGCTGCCCGCCTCCGCGCGGGCCCGGGTTGCGGTCCCGGTCGCGCGTACGCAGGCGCTCGGCCGGATCGTAGTCCAAGTTTATCCGTTCGTAGCCGCCCGCAGGCGCCTGAGAGCGGCCAAAGCCGCGAGCGGTCGAGCCAAAGCGCGTGCTCGGCGCCGGACGCTCGGCACGGCCCGCAGGGTAGGACGCGCCGGCGCTGCCGTCCACCACCGTGAACGCGGAGCTTCGCTCCGAACGACGGCGCGCGGGGCCGGCGGTGCTGCCCTCGATGCGCCCCGCGGGCGCGGCATACGCATCGGCGGGATACCCCTCAGCGGGAGCGCCGCCCTCCCCCACCACGCTCATGTGCGAGCGGCGCACATCGTGCACGGTCACGGGGTTGCTCTCGAGCGAGACCCGCATGACAAGGCCCGCCACTGCGAGCATGGCGATCATGGACGAGCCGCCGTAGGAGATAAAGGGCATGGTCTTGCCCGTCATGGGCGTGACGCCGAGGATGCCGAGGGCGTTCACGAGGAACTGCAGGAAGATGATGACGCCGCAGCCGTAGGCGATAAGGCGTCCCTGCACCGTGGGCGACTGCTCGGCAATCTTGAAGATGGCGACGACCATGAGCGCATAGACCGCAAAGAAGATGAGCATGCCAAAGAAGCCGAGCTCCTCGCCGATGATGGCGAGGATGTAGTCGTTGTGCGCCTCGGGGAGGTAGTTGTACTTCATGGTCGAGTTGCCGATACCGCGGCCAAAAAGCCCGCCCGAGGCAAACGCCATGATGGCGAGAACCGCCTGATAGCCGGTATCGTAGGGGTCCTCCCACGGGTCGCTCGCCATGCGCGCCATACGGTAGTCGGCCGACACGATGAAGATGATGGTCGCAAGCACGCCCACCACGAGCACGGCACCGATCACCTTGTAGGAGAAGCCGGCGAAGTAGCACATCGCAAACACCGTGCCGGCGATGATGAGGCAGCTGCCGAGGTCGGGCTCGAGGATGATGAGCAGAAGCGGCCCCGCCACGCAGGCGCCGAGCAGAACGAGGAAGGTGGCCGTGTCGAGGGCCTCCATCTCGTAATACTCATGGAAGATCTTTGCCGCCGTGACGATGACGACCGGCTTGACGAACTCCGAGGGCTGGAACTGCTGGCCCGCTATGACGATCCAGCGGGTGGCACCGCCGCGCTCCTCGCCCACCAGAAGCACGGCAAGCAAAAGTACGAGCGCACCGATCCAGACGACCCACATGACGCCGGAGCGCATGAACTGCAGCGGGACGGCAAGGCTGATCACCGCCATGAGCGCAAGGCCAAGGCCAATGAAGATACCCTGGCGGACGAGGAAGTGCGTGGCGCTGCCGTACTCCTTGAGCGCCTCGACGGCGGAGGCAGAGTACACCATGAGCAGGCCGAACGCGAGGATGGCAAAGAGACAGGCAATGAAGACGAGGCGCGGACGCATGATGCGCGCCGGCACGCCGGCGATGAGTTTCTCGCCGAGTGCCGAGTGCTTCGACTCATCGCGCTTGCGGCGACGGGTGCGGACCTTCTCGCGGATACGGGAGGAAACGGAGCCCTGCTGGTTCGTTTGGGGCGCGGAGGCGGTGTCCGCACCGGGTCTGCGTGTATCGGGCATGGCTTCCCCTTAGCGAGCGTCTTCTGCCGCGGCGAGCTCAGCCACGTAGGAGCGGAAGCGGTCGCCGCGCTCCTCAAAGCCGGAGAACTCGTCAAACGAGGCGCAGGCGGGAGACAGCAGCACCACATCGCCCGCATCGGCGAGCGTGCGCGCCACGTCGACGGCGTCGATGAGACCGTCTGCCTCGGCAAGGTCGACCTCAGAGGAGCCCTCGGCATCGCGGAAGGCCGCGAGGAAGCGCTCGCGCGCCTCGCCGAAGCACACGATGGCGTGCACCGTGGAGGACATGACCGTGCGCGCGAAGTCCTCAAGGGGCGTCCCCTTGTCGCGCCCGCCGGCAAGAAGCACCACGCGGTCCGAGGGAAACGCCGTGAGCGCCTTCTCGACCGCATCGGTGTTGGTGGCCTTGGAGTCGTTGTAGAAGCGCACGCCGCGGACCTCGCCCACCGGCTCGATGCGGTGCGGGAGCGCGCCGAAGTCGCGCAGGCCGGAGGCAATCGAGGCGGCGTCCGCCCCGCAGAAGAGGACGAGCGACGCGGCAGCAAGGGCGTTTAGCACGTTGTGGGCGCCGGCGATCTTGAGCTCGTCGATGGTGACGAGCGCAGTCTCGGTGCCTGCAAGGCGCACGGTGAGCATCCCGTCGCGCACAAAGGCGGCGTCACGCGCACCCGAGTCCGCAAGGCCGAGCTCGAGCACGCGACGGCTCCCATCGTCGATGATGGCGCGCACGTCGCACACGCCCTCGTCCTCGACGTTGATGACCGCAAGGTCGTCCTTGCCCATGTTGCGGAATATGCGGCACTTGGCACGGGCGTACGCCTCGTGGCTGCGGTGCCAGGAGAGGTGATCGGGCGTGATGTTGAGCAGAACCGCGGCATGCGGATGGAGCTCGGAGGAGGTGGCGAGCTGGTAGCTCGAGAGCTCGGCCACAAACCAGGAGCCGGGCGCGCGATGGTCGACGCGGCTCACGGGCGTGTCGCCGATGTTGCCCACCGCGTCGGCATCCATGCCGGCGGACTCCAGCAGGTGCGCGGTCAGCGCGGTCGTGGTGGTCTTGCCGTTGGTGCCCGTGATGCCGATCCAGCGCTCGGGCGAGAGGCGGAAGGAGAACTCGGGCTCGCCCATGATCTGGGTCGCATGCGCGCTCGCGCTCGCAAAAAACGGCGAGAACTCAGAGATGCCCGGGCTCGCGACGCAGACGTCATAAGAGCCGGTGACCTCCTCGGTCGCATAGACGCACGTGACGCCGGCGGCCTCGAACTCAAGCGTCTCGGGCGTGGGCGAGCTCTTGGCACCGCCGTAGAGCGTCACCTGGGACACGCGCTCGGGGTGCGCGAGCGCCCAGCGGACCACGTCCTGGCCCGAGGTGCCCTGGCCGAGCACAAGAAGATTCATGGTCTTTGGAAGCGGCATATAAAACCCCCGTTAGCCGAGCTGGAAGAAGAGCGCAAGACCGAGGGCGCCAAAGGCGGCGGACACGATCCAGAACCGGATCACGACCTTGGTCTCGGCCCAGCCGAGTCGCTCGAAATGATGATGGATGGGCGCCATGAGAAAGACGCGCTTGCCCGTAGCCTTGAAGCTCACGACCTGAATCATGACCGAGAGCGCCTCGGCAATGAAAAGGCCGCCGATGACGAGCGAGACCACCTCGGTGTTGGTCATGATGGCCATACACGCAAAGGCGGAGCCCAGCGCGAGCGAGCCCGTGTCGCCCATGAAGATGCTCGCGGGATAGCAGTTGAACCAGAGAAAACCGAGGCACGCGCCGCCGCAGGAGGCGGAGAAGATGGCGAGGTTGACGTCGTTGTGCAGAAACGCGATGGCGGCCATGATGAGCATCGCGATCATGGAGGTGCCGCCCGCGAGACCGTCGAGGCCGTCGGTGAGGTTGACGGCGTTGGAGAGACCCGCGATGAGCAGCCAGGTGAAAATGACGTAGAGCCACGGGATCTCAAAGGGCGCTCCGCCGATGGCGATGGTGGTGGTGAGCACACCCAAATCGATGGCAAAGCCACCCGGGAAGCGCACCTCGGGCGCCACGTCGCACCAATTCACGGCAAGCAGGCAGAAGGTGACGCAGATGAGCGTAAGGCCGATCATCTTGGCGTGCGGCGTGAGGCCGAGCGAGCGGCCGTGCGTGACGGAGGTGACGTCGTCTATGAAGCCGAGGAGCCCCGTGGCGAGCGTCGCCAAAAGCGTGAGCACGAGCTCTGCGGTGAGCTTGCCCATAAGCAGGCACGAGACCGTGATAGCGAGCAGGATCACCACGCCGCCCATGGTGGGCGTGCCCTGCTTGACAAGATGGCGCTTGGGGCCGTCTGCGCGCACCTGCTGGCCGATGTGCTCGTACTTGAGGATGCGGATCCACAGCGGCATGAGCACGAGCGCCACAAGCGCGGCGATACCGAAGGCGATGAACGTCTGATAGGTCGGATAGGCGGGATTACCGAGCACGAGCGACCACTCCCTCCACGAAGCGCTCGAGACCGACGGCGTGCGAGCCCTTCACGAGGACGAGGTCACCCGCAGCAAGGGCGCTCCCCCAGCGCGCGAGCGCCGCCTCGGGGGTCGGGACGCAGAAGATAGACTCAGCGGACATACCCATGAGGCGCGCGGCGGCGGCGATGGCCTCCGCATGCGGGCCGCCCACGCAGATGAGCAGGTTGAGCTTCTTGGCGGCGGCGTAAGAGCCCACAAGGCCGTGCAGGCGGTCGCTCTCCTCCCCGAGCTCGCCCATCTCGCCCAGAACCGCGATGCGCGAACCCGTGGCGTCGAGCTTGCCGAGCAGGTCGAGCCCTGCCGCCATGGACTCGGGGCTCGCGTTGTAGCAGTCGTCGATGATGCGCGCGCCCGAGGCGGCATCGCGCACCTGCTGGCGGTGCCCGGTGATAGAAAGCTCGTGGAAGGCCTCGTCGATCTCGTACTGCGGGATGCCCATGCGCTTGGCGATGGCGGCGGCAAACAGGGCGTTCTGCACCGCCGGAAGCCCCGGGATGGAGAGCCCTGTACGGTACTGCGAGCCGTTCTCGAGCATGATGTCAAAGCTCGCGCAGCCCTCCTCGTCAAGCTCGATGGCGCGCGCCGAGACGTCGTCGTCGGCGCTCATGCCGGCAAGCAGGACGTCGACGCCGGCGGGACGCGCGAAGTTCTCGATGATGAAGGGGGTAAAGTCGTCCTCCCCCGAGAGCACGAGCAGGCTGTGGTCGCCCTCGAAGTTCACGTTCGAGGCGGGCATGCCGGCGAGAACCTCCGCCTTGGCGCGCGCGATGTTCTCGCGGCTGCCGAGCATACCCACATGGCTCGTACCGATCTTGGTGATGACGGCGTAGGTCGGCTGGGCGCAGCGGCTCATGCGCTCGATCTGCCCCGGGCCGTCCATGCCCATCTCGAGCACCATGACCTGGGTGTCCTTGGGCGCCGCAAGAATGGTGAGCGGCATGCCGATGAGGTTGTTGTAATTGCCCGCCGTAGCGTGCACGCGGTAGCGCTTCGCGAGCGTGGTGGCGAGGATGTCCTTGGTGGTGGTCTTGCCGATGGACCCCGTCACGGCGATCACCGTGCAGCGCAGGCGCGCACGGTAGCCCTGGGCCAAGCGCAGAAGGAACTCCTCGGGGTCGTCGGCGACAAAGATCGCCGAGCCCTTCTCACGCGCGAGGGCGCGCTCCTCGTCGAGCGGCTCGCGCGTGAGCACGACCGCGGCCGCACCCGCCTCGAGCGCGCGGCAGGCAAAGTCGTTTCCGTCGACGCGCTCGCCGGGGAACGCTACAAAGATGCTGTCCTCTTGAACCAGACGCGAGTCGATCACACAGCCGCGGCACAGGCGCTCGCCGTCGCCCACAACGCCGCGGGCGCCGGTGACGCTCTCGATATACTTCACGGCAATCTCTACCATGAGCTCTCCTTGACCGAAGGCCCTTCCTTGCAACCCATCATTCTAACCGAGGCGCCGCCCTCGGTGGTGCACGCAGTGTGAAGCGCGAGACCTTAGCGCGTGCGGTGCACGCCCAGAACGGAGAGCGCCTTGCTCATGATGGGCACAAACGGCTCGCACGCCGCGTTAGAGCCGCGCGGAGTGCCGTCGAGCGTGATGTAGACGAGGACCTCGGGGTCGCTCGCGGGCGCAAAGCCCAGGAAGGACGACATGTAGATGTCCTCGGCGTAGCCGCCGCCCTCGGCGGCGCGCTGCGCGGTACCGGTCTTGCCCGCAACGTCGTAGCCGGGGATCTGGGCGTCCGTGCCCGTGCCCTCGTCCACAACGGTCACCATCATGGAGGTCACCTGGCTTGCCGCCTCGGTACCGATGACGCGTTTCTCCCCCTCGGTCCAGTCAACGCGCTCGCCGGCGCACGCCTGGACAAAATGGGGCGTGGTCATGACACCGCCGTTGGCGATGCCGCCGATGGCGCGCGCCACGCGCACAGGCGCGATAGCGATACCCTGGCCAAACGACATCGCGCCAAGGCTCGCGCCGTCGTACTCCTCGCGCTTGCGGATGGTACCGGCGCTCTCACCGGGGAAATCGATTCCCGAGGGCGAGGTGATCTCGAATTCGTCGAGGTAGGCGGCAAAGTCATCGGCGCCGATCTTCTCGCCCACCATGACCATGCCCGTGTTGGACGAGCGGCGCATGATCTCGCGCAGGGTCATCGTGAGGCCGTAGTTGCGGTTGTCGGCGTCGCCCACCCAGTCGTCGCCCACCTTGATCTCGGCGGGAACGGCAAACTCGGTATCGGGCGTGACGAGCCCCATGTCGATGGCCATGCCCGACACGATGGCCTTGAAGACCGAGCCCGGCTCGTAGGAGTCGGTCACGATACGCAGGTTCATGTCGGCAGACGAGGCGTTGGCGAGGTCCGTCTGGTCGTAAGTGGGGTTGGAACAGCAGGCGAGGATGTCGCCGGAGCGCGGGTCGGTGACGATGACCGAGCCGCTCTGGGCGTGCGAGCCCTCCACCGCCTGGGCGAGGGCCTCCTCCGCTGCCTGCTGGATGTCCATATCGAGCGTAAGGACCAGGTCGGCGCCGTCCTCGGCCTCGACCTTCTCGTACGCGCCGCCGGCGATGAACGAGCCGTCACGGGCACGCTCGCGCACGATCCACCCGTTGGTGCCCGTGAGCACGTCGTTGTACTGCTTCTCAAGGCCCGAGAGGCCGTCGTTGTCGATGTTCACCACGCCGATGACCTGCGACGCCAAGTGGCCGTAGGGGTACACGCGCATGATGGAGGGCTCGAACTCGATGCCCGGGAGGTCGTACTCGCCGAGCTCGGCGGCAAGCGCCTCATCAACCTGGCGTTGAAGGTACACGAAGGTTTTGTCGCGCGTGAGCTTCTCCTCCGCATCCTCTGCGTCCATGCCGAGGACATCGACCAGGACCTTCACGGTCTTGTCCACGTCCTCCACCAGCTTGGGGTTGGCGTAGACGTTCTCGCACTCGACGCTTTGGGCAATCACGTTGCCGTTGCGGTCGTAGATGGCGCCGCGCTTGGCAAAGAGCGTCTGGCTCGACACGCGGCGCTCGTCCGCGCGGTCGCGGTACGTTCCCGCGTTAACAACCTGGTAGTCCATAAGCTGGGCTATGCCCGCGAGCATGCCGGCACCGAGCACC
>CASELS010000040.1 GCA_949288855.1 uncultured Collinsella sp.
CGAGATGCGTTGTTGCGGAAATCGTTCATGAGCGCCTTGCTGCGATTGTGGTGTGTATGCGCGAGATTGTTATACCACAAGGGCACGCCGCACATGTGATGGGCGGATGGGGCTTGAGGCTAATGCCCTCCCCATCCTCCCACTACGTGCGGCTTTGACACTCAGATGCGCAGCGTGGCCGCTACCCGAGGTTGTAGAACGCGCTCCTACCCGCGTAGGCGGCGGACTGGAAGAGCCCGTCCTCGATGCGGATCAGCTGGTTGTACTTGGCGATGCGGTCGCTGCGGCAGGGCGCGCCCGTCTTGATCTGGCCGGCGTTGGTAGCCACGGCAATGTCCGCGATGGTGGTGTCCTCGGTCTCGCCCGAGCGGTGGGAAACGATGCAGGCATACCCGGCGCGCTTGGCCATCTCGATTGCCTCGAGGCTCTCGGTAAGCGTACCGATCTGGTTCACCTTGACGAGGATGGCGTTTGCCGCGCCCAGCTCGATACCCTTGGCAAGGCGCTCGGTGTTGGTGACAAAGAGGTCGTCGCCCACGAGCTGGACTTTCTTGCCCAGGCGCTCGGTGAGCTTGACCCAGCCGTCCCAGTCCTCCTCGGCAAGACCGTCCTCGATCGAGATGATGGGGTACTTCTCCACAAGCGCCGCCCAGTAGTCGATCATCTCGTCGGTCGTGAGGGTGCGGCCCTCTCCCTTGAGCTCGTAGGTACCGGTCTCGGCGTTATAGAGCTCGGTCGTCGCCGGATCCATGGCGATCATGAAGTCGTCGCCCGGCTTGTAGCCCGCGGCCTCAATGGCGCGCACGATGTACTCGAGCGGCTCCTCGTTGGTAGCAAGGTCGGGAGCAAAGCCGCCCTCGTCGCCCACGCCCGTGGCGTGGCCGGACTTCTTGAGGACGCTCTTCAGCGTGTGGTAGACTTCGGCGCACCAACGCAGGCCCTCGGTAAAGTTGGGAGCGCCCACCGGCATGATCATGAATTCCTGGAAGTCAACGTTGTTGTCGGCGTGTACGCCGCCGTTCAGGATGTTCATCATGGGCGTGGGCAGGGTGTGTGCGTTCACGCCGCCGAGGTAGCTAAAGAGCTCGAGGCTGGCCGACTGCGCCGCAGCACGGGCAACGGCAAGCGACACGCCCAGGATCGCGTTCGCTCCGAGGTTGCCCTTGTTGGGGGTCCCATCCGCCGCGATAAGGGCAGCGTCGACGGCGCGTTGGTCAAAGGCGTCCATGCCAATCACAGCCTCGGCGCACTCCTTGTTGACGTGGTCGACGGCGCGGGTCACACCCTTGCCGAGATAGCGGCCCTTGTCGCCATCACGCAGCTCGACCGCCTCAAAAGCACCCGTCGAGGCGCCGGAGGGAACCATGGCGCGGCCGAACGACCCGTCCGCCAGCACAACCTCCACCTCGACGGTGGGGTTACCACGGGAATCGAGCACCTCGCGCCCGTAGACATCCAGAATCTCGCTCATCGAATCTTCCTTTCTCGAAGACATCAGGCAGAGCAAAAGGTTAGCCTGACTAAACTTTTGTCAGTATGCCCGATGTCCCGAGTTTTAGGCAGCAGAATCGTCGATTCCCGATTGTTTTGCGCGCTCCTCACGTTCCGCGGCCTTGACCGCGTCCCACATGGCGTTCAGCTGCTCGGTCGAGAGATTCTCAACCGGGATGCCGGCGTAAAACGCGGCCTCCTCGATGGCCGCCCACCGGCGACGGAACTTCTCGGTGCTCGCACGCAGCGCGCGCTCGGCGTCTATGCCCTCGCGGCGCGCCACGTTCACGAGCGCAAAGAGCATGTCGCCAAACTCGAGCTCGCGCTCAGCGCTGCCCGGCGCCTCTGCCAGAAACTCCGCGCGCTCGGCGTCGACCTCGTCCCAAACATCCTCGACGGTTTCCCACTCAAAACCCACCTTGGCGGCGCGCTTTGACACCTTCTGCGCCTGCATGAGGGCGGGAAACGCCTTGGGCACGCTGTCGAGAAGCCCCTGGGGCCGCTCGGCGCCCTCCCCCGCCCGGGCACGCTCGTCGCTTTTCACCTGATCCCAGATGTCCAGCACCTCGTCCGCATTCCCCGCGGCGCGCTTGCCAAACACGTGCGGATGGCGCCGCACGAGCTTGTCGGAGAGCTCGCGCACCACATCGGCGATGGTGAACTCGTGGGCGTCGGCGGCAATCTGCGCATGCAGCATGACCTGCATGAGAACGTCGCCGAGCTCTTCGCGCAGATGCGCTACGTCGCCCGTCTCGATGCACTCGACGGCCTCGTAGGCCTCCTCGATCATGTTCTGGGCAATGCTCTCGTGCGTCTGCTCGCGGTCCCACGGGCATCCGTCGGGCTGGCGCAGCCGCCAGATAATCTCGGTCAGACGGTCGAACTCCGCCTGAGCGTCCGCGCGCGTGCTCTGATCGCGCTCGGGCCTACGCATCGTCCCTCCAAACCGGTCGAGCATGTCCTTTACGCCTCCTCAAGCACGACGTGGCGAAATGCCTCATCCGCCGGCCAGCCGCTCACGTAGATGCCAAAGCTGTGGCTGCCGTCCTTGGGAATCGAGACGCTGCCGGGGTTGAACGCCCAGATGGCCGGCCGCCCGGGCACCTGCTCGTTCACCTTCACATGCGTGTGGCCGTAGACGATGGCGGACCCTGCGGCGAGGGCGGGCAGGTTATCCACGCTGTTGTGGAACCCCGCCCCAAAGACGTGTCCGTGCGTGAGGAAGAGCGCACGGCCGTCCTCGTCGATGAGCTCGGCGTAGTCTGCCATGCAGGGGAAGTCGAGCACCATCTGGTCGACCTCGGCGTCGCAGTTGCCACGCACGGCAATGAGATTACCCTGCTCGGCGAGGCGATTCAGAATCGGGATCACGCGCTTGGGTGCATAGTCGCGCGGCAGGTCGTTGCGCGGTCCGTGATAGAGAAGGTCGCCCAGAAGGACGATGCGGTCGGGCTGCTCGGCATCAATAGCTGCAGCCAAGCGCTCCGCCCAGTAGGCGGAGCCGTGGATATCCGATGCGATAAGGACCTTCATGGGAGACCTTTCTCACGAAGCGGCGCGATGTGGGCGCCGCAACTTGACCAAAACAAAGGGCACCGCCCGAAGGCGGCACCCCCATTGTACCCATATGACATGTGACAGCGCGGACGGCCCGATCAGTCGAGCGCCTCCTGCCGAACGTTGTGCGCGTAGAAGAAGTAGAAGAAGACCACGACGGCGTTTAGAATCGGTGCCCACGGGAAGCCACCGATGAGCACGGTCACCACTACCGCGACCACGTTTAGCACAAGGGCCAGCCAGTTGAGACCTACAAACGGCGTCTCTACGCTGCGCGCGGGCTTGTTGGCGGCGCCGATGCCCCACACGCCCAGGACCGCGTCGAGCAGGCACTGCACGATCACGCAGATGGCGAGCAAAAGACCGGGGCCGGTGTTGGCAAACGAAAGCGTCATGACCGAGTCAGCCGCCATGCCAAACGCAGCGAGAAGCGCAATGAAGCTCGCGATCTTGAGCATCTTCTGGTTCTGGGACATACCGGACTCCTTCCCTCGCACTCGCCCGTCCGCTCGCAGGCGGCCGGGACGCTTCGTGGCTTGGGAAGGTTATACCCCGCGTGTCCTTGGTGAGGCGCCGGATGTACTCGTCTTCTGTAAACGGCGGTCGCTGCCGGTAGGCGTAGGCGATAAGCGCAATCCCTATGCGCGCGTCGCGGCGTCGATAACCGCGCGCAGCGGCACGCCCTCGGCCCGCGCAATACGCGCGCAGTCCGCATACTCGGGCTTCACGCGCGCAGAGCCGTTGGGAAGCGTCGCTCGCTTAGCGCGAACCTCGCCCCAGGGCGTCTCGACCGTAAGTTCTTCGCGCGCAAGCACCGTGCGCTCACACACCCAACGACGAACACCGATGGTAGTTGTCTCGGCAAAGATGGCATGCTCCACAGCGGCAACGTCGCCGGCAGCGGCGACAACCTGAAGCTGCCACGCAGGGCGCTCCTTCTTGGTGAAGATCGGCGCCCAGTGGACCTCGCGCGCGCCTGCCTCACGGATGCGCTCCGCGGCGTACGCGAGCTCCTCCCCCGTCGCGTCGTCGATATCGCATTCCAAACGGACGACCTGCGTAGGCGCGTCGGCCCCAATGGTAGGCGCCGCAAGCGGATTGCCCGTAAACGAAGCGCTCGTCGCAGGCGCAGGATCGCCCTCACCAGGAAGCTCCTCGATCAGCATCGCGCGCAGGATGCTCGGGCACTCATAGGTGCGCTTGCCCGCACCAAGACCCGTCTTGACCACCCTAAACGGCTCAGGAAGCACATGCTCGGCCCTCGTGGCGGCAACGATAGCGGCACCGGTGGGCGTCACCAGCTCGCCTTCGACATCAGAGATCGAAAGCGGCAGGCCGTGGGCCTCGACGATATTGAGGGTCGCGGGAACCGGAACGGGGATGACGCCGTGCTGGCAGCGGATGGTGCCGTGTCCGTCCACCAAGCGCGGAACGATAACGCGGTCGATATCCAGGTCGTCAAGAAGCACCGCCACCGACACGATATCAACGATAGAGTCGATGGCCCCCACCTCGTGGAAGTGCACCTCAGAGAGGGGAACGGCGTGGGCCTTGGCCTCCGCATGGGCAATTACGTCGACCATGCGGTGCGCAAGGTCACGGGCACGCGGCGCAAGCTGGCCCGCATCGATAATCGCATCTATGTCAGCGGGGCCACGATGCTCGTGATGGTGGTGATGGAAATGCTCATGGCCGTGGTTGTCGTGACTATGTCCGTGATCATGTTCGTGGTCGCAATGGTGATCGTAATCTTTTCCCAGCTCATGGGAGTGGACATGATTGTGGGTATGCTCGTGGCAGCACACATGGTCACGGGAATGATGGTGCTCACCGCTCTCACCGTGCAGATAGGCCATGTCGTGGTCATGGTTCTCGTGCGCCGCATCGAGCACGACGTCAAAATCGCAGCAGTCGATTCCGGCTTTCTTTACGCGACTGATGCGCACCTCATATCCCGAAACGGGCAGGCTCGCCAGCGCGTCACGCAGACGCGCCTCGTTGGCACCCAAGTCAAGCAGGGCAGCGACGGTCATATCGCCGCTGATGCCGTTTGTGCAATCAAGATAGAGCGTCTTTCCCATGATCTCCCCGTTTCAGCGCACCACAACAGCGCCCACAACAAGATTGCGGACGGAACGCAGATGTATTCCGTCCGCAATCACTTTTTGGTCCGCAACGTATCTACCCCATCGCGTGCGGGGCGGATACCAAAAGGCTTGGCAAGATTCAGCCGGACTTAGGCGCCGAGCTCCTTGTTGATCTGAGCGATGATAGCCTGGGCATTGGCGGAGGCGAAGGCCTCCGGGTCGATGACGGCGATCTTCTTCTCGGGATAAGTGACCTTGACGAGGTCGAGCTTGAACTCAACCTGCGGGGTGAGGAGTAGAAGGTCGGCAGTAGCGACCTCGTCGTCACCGGTGACAGGGCCAGCGGTCACGTGCATCTCGAGACCGAGGTTGTCAGCGGTCTCCTGAACCTTCTTGGCGAGCACCTGGGTGGAGGTGCCAGCAGCGCACAGCAGCTTAACGTCCTTCATGAAAGAAATCCTTTCTCTATTTCCCCAGCGCCTCGAACATAAGGCGCTTATAGGCTTCTACGCCGGGCTGATCGAACGGATTAACACCCAGCAGACTACCAGAAGCATAGCATGCAAAGGCAAACCAGTAGAACAGCATACCGAAGTGCTCCTCATCGATGCGGTCGATCTCGAGCGTGAAGACGGGCAGGACCTCGGCATGCGCCGCACGCGTGGCGGTAAAGCTCGCCTTGTTGATGTCCCAAAAATCCTTGCCGTCGAGGTACCCAAAGGCATCGGCAACATCCGTGCCACCTAAGACCAGGCTATCGCCCTCGCCAGGCGTCGTAAGATCGATGAAGGTCTCAAAGAGCTGATGGGTGCCGTCCTGAGCATACTGGCCGAGCGAGTGCATCTCCTCAGAGCATTCGAGCGACGAGGGGAAAATGCCCTTGCCGTCCTTGCCCTCGCTCTCGGCGAAGAGCTGTTCCCACCACTTGGAGAACCAGCGGAAACGCGGCTCAAAGAAACCAAGAAGCTCGACACGGTAGCCGCGATCCCACAGGATGTTGCGCGCGCAGGCATAGCGCCATGCGGAGTTGGAGGCGCTGTCGGAGCAGCGGCAGAGCTCCTGCATCTCTTTGGCACCGGCAGCAAGGGCGCGGATGTCGGCCCCGGCAACGGCGAGCGGCAGCAGATGGACCTCGGTGAGCGCGGTATAGCGGCCACCTACGTTGGTGGCAAACGGCACAAACGTGTAGCCCTCCGCATGGCAAAGGTCCTCGAGCGGCGAGCCGATGGTGCCGCAGCAGACGATGCGGCGAGCGGCCTCCTCGCGCCCATAACGCTCAACGAGGTACTGGCGGAACAGGCGGAACGAGGAACCGGGCTCGAGCGTCTCGAAGTTCTTGGCGATGCAGTCGATGACCACCTCATGCCCCTCGAGCTCCTCGATAACCCGGTT
Source organism: uncultured Collinsella sp. (assembly GCA_949288855.1). Lineage (GTDB taxonomy): Bacteria > Actinomycetota > Coriobacteriia > Coriobacteriales > Coriobacteriaceae > Coprousia. Next base: position 6,528 of record CASELS010000040.1, read on the forward strand.
GAGCTCATAGGCGGAAAGCGTGTTGCCCGCATAGACGATGCGCGCACCGCTCGGGTGCGTGGCCTCCACCACGGCGCGAGCGGAGTTGTTGGAGCCGCCGACGCCGATGATCACGAAGGTGTCGGCGATGTCACGGATGTGCGCGGCGAGCTTCTCGGTACGGTCGAGGACCTCGGGCCCCGCCCACTCGTCCACGTCGAGCCAGCCCTGGGAGTCGGCGTAGCGCTCCTCCCCCGCTTGGCAGCGCGCAAGCACATCCGCGTGCGCCGCGGCATAGGCAGCCAGCTCATCGGGCGAGACGAACTTCTCAGCGAACTTGATGTTCAAATCGAGCATGTGTAGCTCCAATTCGTATCGAAGGAGTTCGGACGTGTCCGCCGTGCTCAGACAGCTTCTCGCTGCGCGCGAAGAACTGCGCGCGGCTGACACGTCCGAACTCTCGGCAACGTTTAAGTCCTATTCCAGGAAGGCGTAAACGTGCGGGCGAACAACCACGTCGACGGAATCAGTCCTGCTCAAGCAACCGTGCAGGCTGGCTGGCCGGGCATATGCTCCGCGCGCAGTTCTTCGCAAAGCGAAGCTGTCTGAGCACGGAGCATATGCCCGGCCCAGACAGCTCCAAAGCGTTGCTAGCAGCCGCAGGGATGCGCCGGAGCGTCATCCATGAAGTGGCTGTTCTGCGAGGGGTCCTTCATGCACAGGTGCGGCACGGCGCGGTTGTACGCGTGCGGCAGCGCCAGGATGTTGGGATTGCCGTCGGTGTACTTACGCGTGGCGTCGGCGATGGCCTCCTCGAAGGTCGGACGGGTCTTGAGGCCCATGGTGCGGGCGATGCCCGGCTTCTGCGCGCCCACGATGTAGGTGGCCGCGAGGTACTTCTCGGCGAGGTTGCCGCAGGTCATCATGCTGAAGCCGTGGAACGGATGGAACGCGTTCGCGAAGCGGTACTTGCGGATGTACTCCTGGTTGGTAGCGAAGTACTCGCCGTACTTGATCATCTCGTCGAGCGTGTTCATCTTGTCGGACTGCCACAGCTCCCACTGCTCGCGCAGGTACGGCCAGCGCTCGTCATGGAACCAGCCGTCGCAGTAGCTCGCGATCACAAAGACGCAATGGTCGGAGAGGATGCGCTTGTGGCGGATGACCTGGGCGGAGACGGCCTGCATCATCTGGATGGGGTTGGTGCCCATGCCGTCGCCGTAGTGGAAGTTCGTGGGCATGCCCATGACCACGATGTCGTACTTCTTCTCGGCCCAGTGCACGTAGGTGCGCTTGTCGGCGAGCTCCCAGGCGATGGGCTGCATCTCGGCGGCGTAACCCGAGAAGATGGCAATCTGGCGGCTCCAGGTGTCGAGCACCGCGTCCACGCAGAAGAACTTCTTGCCCATCTTCTCTTCCATGAACATGCCCTGCTGGTCGAACTTGTCGCGCATGAGGGAAGAGGTGGAAACGGGCACAAAGTCGGGACGGCTCATGACGCGCGGCACGTGGTGGGCGGAGATGCTCTTCCAGTGGGTGATGCCGGTGGCGCAGTGCTTGTAGCCGCCCGAGTAGCCACCGTAGGGGTTGCCCTGCGTGTGGCCGATGAGGATGGCGATGTCGGCGTCGTAGACGTACTTGTTCATGATCACGTGGTCGCCCTGCGGCGTGAAGCCGAGGTCAACGAGGTGGTCGTAGTCCTCGGAATCGTGGCTCGTGATCTGGCCCGTGCCCTCGAACTCGTTGTAGAGGTCGAGGCCGAGGATCTGCTTTGCCTCGGCGGTCGAGGTGCGCGGATGCAGGCCGTTGGAGAAGAGCAGAAGCACGTCATCGTGCTTGACACCCTGGGCGAAGAGTTCGTCCAGGCAGGCGCGGATGGCGACCTTGCGATGCGCGGTGGGCTGCGTGCCGCCCTTCACGATGTCGGGGATGACGATGACGACCTTCTTGCCCGGGCCGGCATAGGAAGCGAGCGGATCCATGCCGATGGGGTTGCGGATGCTCTCGAGGGTGGCGGCGTAGAGGCTGTCCCAGTCCTGCGGCAGGCACTCGGGGTCCTTCACGGTCTCGCCGGTGACAAAGACATCGGTGTTATCGGGGAGCTCGGCTCCCATCATGCCGGTGCCCCACTCGAAATCAAGATGCATAGCGGTTCCTTTCTGTCGTAAAACCCGCTGGTTGCCAATGGTCGGTACGCGTGTCTACGCGTTCATGTACAGGTCGACGATCTCCGCGTACTCCTCCGGGTAGAAGCCGATCTCACCGGTGAAGCGCGTGAGGGCGATGAGTCCGCCGTCGATCTCGGGGATGCCGGCGAGCATCTCGGCGTTGTCGGCCTTGAGGCCGCCGCCGTATACCACGTCGACTCCCGGTACCGTCTCCTTGATGAGACGGGCGACCTTCTGGATGTACGGAGCGTCTGCAGGGGTCTTGCCCGGGCCGATGCTCCACACGGGCTCGTAGGCAACGCGCACGCCTGCGAGGTCCGCCTCGGCGAGACCCTCGCGCACCTGCGTGGCGAGCACCTCGTCCCAACGGTCGACCTCTTCCTCGCGCTCGCCCATGCAGAAGAGCACCTTGAGCCCCGCGGCCTGGGCCGCGGCGACCTCGCGGGCGAGAATGCGGTTGACCGCAGCCTCGACGGCCTCCGGGTCCGCGCCGGCCTCGCCCATGATGGCGCGCAGGTTCATGCGCTCCTCGCAGTGGCCGATGAGCGCCCACGTGCAGCCGAGCTGAGCCACGGCGTTGCCGGTGCGCAGCGTCGTAAACGCGCCGAAGTTGCCGCCCGGGGCGGTGTCGGCGGTGTGCACGCCCTGGCACCCCACGCCCAGAGGCGAGCCCTCGGCGCCCGCAACGGCGCTCGTAAGGTGTGCCTCGGGCAAGAACGCGGCAAACTCCGCGTCCGCATAGCGGCTCGCAACCTCCTTGATAGACGAGGTCACAGCCTCACCCCAACGCTCGGGCTCGGCCAGGCGGTTCACGCCGCCCAGCTCGGGCTTGATGTCAAAGCGCTTGAGGTTCAGAAAGATATGTTTCATACGCCGGTCTCCTTCGGTTCCGCTCTTACAGGAAGCTCACGAAGCGCGGCAGCTCGCCCACAAGGGGCGCCGCCCAGGTCTTGAACTCGGGCGTGACGCCGTTGCCCGCCTCGTTGATGAACTTGTCGGGCAGCAGGCGCTCGATCATGCGGACGCGCTCGACGTCGATGAGATTCGTCTCGATGCCGTAGACGTCGCCCGGGATGCGCTGGATGCCGACCATCTTGCCGGTCTCGCCCGCAAGCGCGGCACGCACCGCGGCGCGACCGACCTCTTCGGCCTCGCGCACGTCCGAGACGCTCCGCAGCGCCGTAGAGGCGCGGCCGAGCAGACCCGGCTTCTCGGAGCGGGCCTTGTAGCCGAGGTGCTTGATGATGAGGTTCGACAGGTGCGAGGAGACGTCGCCGTAGTAGGTGGCGCGCTCAACCTCCATGACCGGCTCGACGATGGGGGTACCATCCGCATAGTGCAAGCCCTCGCTCGCCACGACCACGCCGCCGCCCTTGGTGTCGATGATGCGCTGGCAGTCAGCGAGGAAGGCGTCCTGGTCAAAGGCGCGCTCGGGCATGTAGATGAGGTCGGGGCCGCCCTGACCGCAGGTCTCGGCGAGCGCGGTCGCCGCTGCGACCCAGCCAGCGGCACGACCCATGACCTCGACAACCACGATGTGGATGGGCATGCTGTGCACGTCGCAGCACACCTCGCCCACGCTCTGGGCGGCGTAACGCGCGGCGCTGCCGTAGCCCGGCGCATGGTCGATCTCGGCGATATCGTTGTCCATGGTCTTGGGCACGCCGATAACCTGGATGTCCACACCGGCCTCGTTCACGGCCTCCTGCAGAAGGGCGCAGGTGTTCATCGTGCCGTTGCCGCCGGTGGGCATCACGATGTCGATCTTGTTTTTGACGAGCAGCTCGACCATAGCCGGGTAATGACCGGCGAGCGCGTCGCGGCCCGTGCCGATGGCGGAGCCAGGCGCGTCGCGCAGGCGCACGAGCTCGGAGTCATCCATCGAGCTGAGGTCGATGAGGGTGCCGTTCATAAGGCCGGAGGGGCCGCCGTGCGCACCGTAGACGTGCGCGATCTCGGAGTGGGCCTTGCCCTCGGCGACGATGCCGTAAAGCGATGCGTTGATGACAGCCGTCGGGCCGCCGCCGTGCATCACGAGGATGTTCTTACCTGCCATGATTACTTACCTGCCTTCGCGTAGCGCTCGGCCATCTCGTCGAGCGTGGCGACCTCAACGAGCGGCGCCTTGCCGTAGCTGCCAAACTGGACGATGAGCGTGCCCACCGCCTCCTTGACGCCCGCCTCGATGGCGGCAACGAGCTTTGCCTGGGCGTCGTCTGCCACGGTGCCGTACATAACGAGGTCGTAGACCGGCGGCAGGAAGGCGCGCGGGTCAAACTGGTCGCGCTTCTCGTCGAGGAGCTGCCAGACACCGGAGAGCGAGCTCTCCTTGAGCTCGGGCTCGCGCTCAAAGAGCTCACGCATGTTGCGCGTCACCGCAAGGCGGATATCGGTATCGACGTTGATCTTGTTGATGCCCGCGGGGATGGCGTCGATGAGCTCGGCCACCGGAATGCCGTGGGCCTCGCCGATCGTGCCGCCGAGCTCGTTGATCTCGCGCACGATGTACTGCGGAACAGTCGAGGAGCCATGGCTCACGAGCGCGCAGTCGAGGTTCTCGTGCGCCAGGCACTCGCGGATGGCGATGGGGATCTCGCGGCGGAGCTTGACGTTTTTGCCCTTGGAGGCACCGTGCATGGTGCCGTAGGAAATGGCGAGCGCGTCGCAGCCGGTGTCGCGCACGAACTCGACCGCAGAAAGCGGGTTGGTGTAAGTCGAGGAAGCCGCGAAGACGTGGTCCTCCACGCCGGCGAGCACGCCGAGCTCGCCCTCGACGGAGACGCCGCGCTCGTGGGCGTACTTAACGACCTCGCGGGTGAGCTCCTTGTTCTCCTCGAAAGGCAACGACGAACCGTCGATCATGACCGAGGTGTAGCCGCCGGCGATGGCCGCCTTGACGGACTCCATGTCACGGCCGTGGTCGAGGTGGAGCACCACCGGCACCGGGGAGTTCTCGCCATACTTCTTAACAGCGTCGCCGATGTTCTTAGCGCCGCGGATCTTATCCTCGACGGTGCCGTTGGCAAAGTCGGCACGACCGCCCATAAAGGCGTTGGCGAGGTCGGCACCCTGCAGGATGACCGGGCTGCGGAACATCTCATGCACCTCGATGGCGGCCTTGGCCTGGCAGACCGCGTTCACGTTGAACGCACCCTGTGCATAGCCGTTAGCCTTAGCGGCATCGAGCACGGGCTTCAGGGGGACGAGTGGCATAGCGATCACAGCTCCTTTGCTAGTGCCGGATTCGGTCCGGCGCCGGTATTACCTTGGTTCCCGCCCATAGACGCCGCGCCTTCCGTCGCACACGTTGGTGAGGTGCAGGATACGTGCGCTCGAGGGTTTGCCGTCTATAAGCGAAAGCATCTCGTCGGCGCAGGCAACGCCCGCGTCGAAGTTGGGTAGGCGCAAGTAGAAATCGGGATAGAAGTTGCTCTCCGCGTTGTTGGCGAGCTCCGCGGTGATGATGCCGCGCTCGCGGCAACGGTAGCGGATGGACTCGGTCCAGCCCGACCAGCTCGCAATAACGGCGTCCCCGCGATCGAGGTCATCGACCGCACGGCGCAGAATCTCAGAAAACGCAGCCGTCAAGCGATCGCCCTCAGGCGTGGTACCGACCGAGTAACGGAGGTCCCAAACATCGAGGTTCTCGAGCGTGACGGGCGTCGTCACGGTAACAAGCTCGGTCTCGGGGTGCGCCTCGAGCGCATCTAAAAGGCCGCGCTCACGGTCGCGCTCCTGCGGAGTGTCGATATCCGGCTTGACGTAGAGCACGCGCTCGGGCCCTTCGGCGAGTACACGCTCGGCAAGGGCGCGCGCGCCGCCGCGGTAATCGAAATCGATAGTGCTATACACGTTAGAGTTGCCCGTGCAGTCAAAGGCCACGAGCGGAATATGGTCGCGCTTGATAACGGCAAGGCTCGCAGCACTCGGCCCGACGTTGTCCTTACCCAGGAAGATGACGCCGTCGACGCGACCCTCGAGGTACGCGATCAAATAATCGCTCAGACCGGCCGTCTTTACTTTATTAGTACAAAGAAGAAGGTTGTAACCCAAATCCTCCAGACGGCTCTGGATACCACGGATCGTCTGAGAGAAACGAGGCACGGCGACGTTTTTCTTCGCCACGACGCCCACGCATAGCGACCGGCGGCGGCGGAGCGTCCGCGCGGCGCTGTTGGGCACGTAGTTGAGCTCGCGCGCAGCGCGCAGCACGCGCTCGCGCGTCTCGGGCGCGATAGATTGACCGGGCGTGTCATTTATTACATAGGAGACTGTCGCAGCGGTGACATTGGCAGCCTGGGCGATGTCTTTCAATGTCACGCGCTTTGCCATGTCGCCTCCTCGGCTCCAAATCCTCGGCAGATCCGCCTTGGATAGGCAGAATGAGTCCGCTGCCGAACTTACACGTTTAAGTTACCACGAAGCTGCAAAGATATTCTCGACTTCTTGTAAACAAATCGAAATAGACCGTTGGGCGCTTCAAATCTACCGTTTGGAGAAAAGGGGCACGCTCAAAGATAAAGCGTTTATTCGCATGTCTACATGCGCTTTTAATGCCCTTGAAACACGGTAATCCGACGATTGAAGGCCAAGCTCCCCCCTATCAATTCGGCGAAAAGGCGGCTACTATACTTGATGAGAATGTTCGTCCGGCTACTTATACGTTTAAGTAACCAAATCGAGCGACTCCGGCATCGATCCTCACGGAGAAAGGAGCTTGTCGCGATGCAGAATGAAAAGAAAGTGCCCATCTGGGCGAAGATACCCAACTGGGTGTGGGTGCTTATATCGGTGGCTTGCGCCGGTGCACTCTGGTTCTTCGCCAACAGCGCCTGGCCGGCGGTCTTCGCATCGCCGATCGAGGTCTGGGACGCCGCGGTAACCCGAGCTGTTTCCGGCACGCTCTGGGAGCACACCTGGGCGTCGCTCTCCCGCGTCCTTACGGGCTTCGGGATCGCTTTTGTCACGTCCATCCCCGTGGCATTCCTCATGGCGTGGTACGACCCGTTCCGCCACATCGTCGAGCCGTGGATCCAGTTCATCCGTAACATTCCGCCGCTCGCCTACGTCTTCCTGATCATCGCCGCTCTCGGCATCGGCAACGTCTCCAAGATCACGGTCATCTTCATCGCAGCGTTCCTGGTTCAGGTCGTTACCATCTATCAGGGCGTCAAGGGTGTCGACACCACACTCATCAAGGCAGCGCGCGTACTCGGCGCCAAGGAGTCCGACATCTTCTTCAAGGTCATCATCCCCGCCTCCACCCCGTTCATCCTCGTCGCTGCGCGCCTGGGCCTCTCCACGTCGCTCACGACCCTCATGGCCTCCGAGATCGTCGGTGGCGACCGCGGCCTCGGCATGATGATTCAGCAAGCCAGTGGTTACTATCAGATGGACGTCGTGCTGCTGGGCATCATCATGCTCGGTATCATCGGCATCGCCTTCGAGAAGATTGTTCGCTTCCTTGAAAGGAGGTTCACCGGATGGCAGGAAACAGTGCAGCAGTAAAGGTCAAGATTGACCATGTGGTGAAGAAGTTCCAGACGCGCAAAGGTGAGATGACTGCACTCAACGGCGTCGACCTCGATATCCACGAGAACGAGTTCATCACGGTCGTCGGCCCGTCCGGCTGCGGCAAGTCGACGCTTCTGAACATCATCGGCGGCCTCGAGAAGCCCACCGATGGCCAGGTCCTCGTCGACGGAAAGCCCGTTGAGGGCCCGAGCCCCGAGCGCGGCATCGTCTTCCAGCAGTACGCGCTCTTCCCGTGGCTCACGGTTATCAAGAACGTTATGTTCGGTCTGAAGCTCCAGGGCAAGTCCAAGGAGGAGGCCGAGGAGATCGCCCATAAGTACCTCAAGATGGTCGAGCTCGAGGACTTCGCCAACCACTATCCCAAGGAGCTCTCCGGCGGCATGAAACAGCGCGTCGCCATCGCCCGCGCCTATGCCACCAACCCGCAGGTCCTGCTCATGGACGAGCCCTTCGGTGCTCTCGACGCGCAGACCCGCACCCAGCTCCAGCAGGAGCTCATCGAGACCTGGGAGAAGGAGCGCAAGACCTGCTTCTTCATCACCCACGACGTCGAGGAGGCAATCATCCTCGGCAACCGCTGCGTGATCATGAGCGCGCGCCCCGGTCGCGTGAAGGATATCATCGACATCGATATCCCCTATCCGCGTGACCAGGCCACCAAGATGAGCCCGCGCTTCCTTGAGCTCAAGAACGAGATCTGGAGCCAGGTGTATCAGGAGTACCTCTCCGTCCGCAAGTAGGCACGACCGCGGCGCGCTTCTCGCGCGCCGCGTTTTCCGGGTCTAGCACCCGGGTCTATTGGAAACAGCACCCTTTGGGTGCGAGGTTGTACAAGAGAAGGAGAACACCATGTCCAACCTGAACGACTTCATGCTCA
>CASELS010000041.1 GCA_949288855.1 uncultured Collinsella sp.
GGTCTTAGCCTCGTCGCTGAAGTTGAACACGGCGTGCAGCACCTCGTCGCCCGCGCGGCGCACGATCCAGAGTATCGAGGTGTCATCGTAGTCTTTGGTCGAGACCTCGGCGTCCGCATCGAACACGGGCTCGCTGCGGCGAATCTCCTCAAGCTCGCCGAGCGCCTCGAAGATGCGATGCGCCACCGTGGTATCGTCATCGATCGCGTCGACGAGCTCCCATGGGAACTTGCCGCGATGGATGTAACGCGAATCCTCCACGCGCTCCGGATCCTCCGTATAGGAGTAGTCGTTCACCTGACCGACCTCGTCACCGCTGTAGATGATGGGAAGGCCCGACTGGGTGAGCATGTAGGCGTGGAGCATGACGTCTTTCTGGATCGCCCACGACATCTTCTCGTCGTCGCCCTCAAATCCGGCAGCCTCGATGCCACACATGGATGCCGTGGTCGCGCAGAAGCGCGCGTCACCGGTCACGGGATCGGCATTGTAGAGGGCGCCGCGCGAGACACTGCCCGGCGTGTGCCCGAGGAAGTAGTCGTTGAGATACCGCTTGTGCGGGACCTCCTCCATCCCCCAACCGGAAAGCGTGGCGTAGTCAAGGCCCCAGCCAATATCATCATGGCAGCGCAGGTAGTTCAGGAAGGTGTACTCGCGCGGCAGGTCGCAGACGATATCCATCTGACGGCGAAGCAGCCGCGTGTCGCGCGTCGCCACGGTGTGCCAGGTGGTCGCCATGGTGGTGACGTTGTAGAGCATGTGGCACTCAGGCTTCTCGACCGTGCCAAAATAGGGTGCGACCTCCTTGGGCTCCATGACGACCTCACCCAGAAGAACGATGCCCGGGCAAACGACCTCGCCGATCATGCGCATCATGCGCACGATGGTGTGAACCTGCGGGAGGTTGCGGCAGTTGGTGCCGAGCTGCTTCCAGATGTAGGGAACGGCGTCGATGCGGATGATGTCGAGCCCGCGGTTCGCGAGATAGAGGAAGTTGTACATCATCTCGTTGAAGACGCGCGGGTTCTTGTAGTTGAGGTCCCACTGGTAGGGATAGAACTGCGTCATGACCGACTGGCCGAGCTCGGGCAAATAGGTGAAATGGCCCGGAGCCGTCGTGGGGAACACCTGGGGGACGTCGCGCGTGTACTGATCGATGACCGCTTGGTTGCTCTCGAAGAAGTAGCGGCTCATGTACTCGCCCTCGCCCGCGCGGGCGCGACGCGCCCACTCATGATCCTCCGAGGTGTGGTTCATCACGAAGTCCATGCAAAGGCTGATGCCCTTCTCATGGCACTTCTCCGCCAGATGCGAGAGGTCGTCCATCGTGCCGAGCGCAGGCATGACGCGGCGAAAATCGGACACCGCGTAGCCGCCGTCGGAGCGGCTCTTGTCCGCGGGCGTGTCCAAAAACGGCATGAGGTGGATGTAGTTGACGTGGCAGCGCTCGATATACGGCAGCTTCTCCTCCACGCCCTTGATCGTACCGGCGAAGTTGTCGATGTACATCTGCATACCGAGCATATTGCGGTTGCGGTACCAAGCACCTTCCGCCTCGCGGGTCGCATCCAGCTTCTTCAGCGCAGCGGCGCGCTCGTGGAAGAAGCGTTCCATCTCTTGCACGAGCTCGGCAAACATATCGCCGTTGTCGTACAGCTCCATGTAAAGCCAGCGGAGCTCATCGTGATGACGCGCGAGACGCTCTTGGAATACGACGTCATCCTTCGCCTTAGTCGAGCGGCGGGCGGGCGCCTTTTTTGGTGCCGTCTTCTTAGAAGCAGTCTTGTTGGCAGCTGGCTTTGCGGTGGCTCGCTTTGCGGTGGCAGGCTTCTTGGCAGCAGGCTTCTTAGCGGTGGAACTGCTCGGATCTTTGGCTGGCATGCGCACTCCTAACCTTTTACTTTGACATGAACAGAAGGATGACGTTGCTCACGATTGCAAGCACGGGCGCGAGCAGGCAGAGGAATACGCCCACCCCGGAGCTGATCATGCCAATCATGCACGTGAAGTCGCGGCGGTAGTCCTCACGCCGCGCACGGCGCCCCAACAGGAAGCCCCCGACTCCGGCGACGGCTCCCACCAGCTGCAAGGGAATGACCGGAACAAAGGATATGAGCATCGACAGAACGCCGAGCGCTATCGAGATGTAATCCTTTGGCATAGGTCCTCCCCGCTCGATATGGCACGCGCTCATTATAAGGGACCCCTGTGCCCGACCGGCCCCGATCCCTAAACCCCTAGCATCAGGGTCGAAAAGCTAGATAATTCGCGCTTCCCAATCTGCCGGAGAACGCGAGAAGACATCGTCCGCGTCCGCCCGACCCTCCGGCACAACTAGCAAGAATCTAACAGGAACCTAACCGTTCTAACCAATATCTGACCAGCTAGATGACCGTTTACCGAGCGCGAACGGCAATCTTTGGCAAATGCTGACAAAGCCTTGCGGAACGACATCTCAAGCGCTACCTTCTGCCCATGAAGTCTGTACCCGCCCCCGTCATAGTGGTATCCCACGCCTCCGCCCTCCGCGGCATCCGCAGCGCTCGCCGTCGCTACGGCAGACTGCCATGGCGCGCGCTCGATGCAGAAGAGCAGGCCATGGTTTTAAACTCCCGCACCGCCCATGGGGATGGCCTGGACCGCTCGCTCCTCCTTCGCGAGGGCTTCACCGACGGAGACGGCACCATCGATGCCCTTGTCGGCAGCGATAGCCTGCGACCTCACACAGAGGAGCTTTCCTTGCATGTGATAAGCGTAAATCTTCCGCAGGGATCGATCATGGAGGTCGCCCCGGGCCTCTATTCGGTATGTCCGGGGCTTGCAGCTATCCAGTATGCTCAGTCCCACGACCTGTATCAGACCATTGCCCTGCTCATGGAGCTCCGAGGCGCGTTTTCCCTACCGGAAGACCACAGGCCCGTCGCGGCAACGGTGACGCCGGTTCGCGCGGACGAGGACGATCCGTCCCTGTCCTACTACGAGGGAGACCCCGTTCTCACAGGCTACGACATGGAAACACTGTTGAAGAACGTGCGCGGCATCAACGGGATGGGCATCGCCTCGCGCGCAAACGCAATCGCACTTGACGGGGCACGCTCCCCTATGGAGGCGATTATGGCGGCAGTCTTTCACGCCCCGCGCAACGCCGGTGGATTCGGTTTGTCGAGAATGCTACTCAACCACACCATCCAATTCTCTGAAGAGGCCACCAGAGTATCCGGCATGCGAAAGGCGGTATGCGACGCTTACGTCTTCCCCGCCCTATCGACACTTGAATACAACGGTTCGTTCCATGATGCAACCGTAAGGCGCCAGCACGATGAAAAGCGCGACATGGGCCTCAGCGCCATGGGTATCAAGACTTTTCCCCTTAATGACCAGCAGCTTCGCAACATTGAGGCAATGGAGGTCATTGCAAAGATGGTCCACCGTAGGGCGGGGAAGCGCTACGACAACAGGACGAAAGGTTATCGCGTGAAGCAGATCGCGCTGTTGAACGGACTACGGCGCGCGTTCGGCCTTAGACCCTGTTAAAAGAACCCCCTGTTGCGCAAAAAATCGTTTGCTGACCTGAATTGCGATAAAACACGCTATTGGGATAATGCACCAACTGGGAAAACGATGACGGCTATAGTCCCCGCTTCGACCTACACAGAGAAATGCCAGCAAAGCGGAGGTCAGCAAACGGATTTTTGCGCAATAGGGGATTATTTATTTTAAGTAAGACCACTCATTGAGCCCACATCAACTCCCGAGCCGTACGCAAAAGAGGGGCCTTGCGGCCCCTCCCTGCTTTCCGAGAAGTACCCGGATATGTGTCAATGAAACGACGATACGTTGACTAGCACACGCCTTGCGCCATCATGGCGTCGGCAACCTTCAAGAAGCCAGCGATGTTAGCGCCCATAACAAAGTCGCCCTCGTGTCCATAGGCACGCGCGGTGTCATCCACGTTGTGGAACATGCCGCGCATGAGCGCCTCGAGCTTGCCGTCAACCTCTTCGAAGGTCCAAGAGAGATGCTCGGCGTTCTGGCTCATCTCAAGACCGGACACAAGAACGCCACCAGCGTTAGCAGCCTTGCCGGGCATGAAGGCGACGCCGTGCTCCTGCAGATAGGCAGTGGCGTCGAGCGTGGTGGGCATGTTGGCACCCTCTCCCACGACCTTGCAGCCACCCGCCACGAGCGCCTCGGCATCCTCGAGAAGAAGCGTGTTCTCACGGGCGCAGGGCAGCGCGATGTCGCATGCGAGCTTCCAGACGCCGCGGCCGTCCTCGGCGTGCCAGACGGCGCCGGGGCGCTCATCGACGTACATCGCGAGGCTCACGCCGCGGTCGTTGCCGGAACGCTTCTTGTTGTAGATGTGCTCGAGTACCTGGTAGTCGATGCCCTCGGCGTCCTCGACCCAGCCCTTGGTGTCAGAGCAGGCGATGACGGTACCGCCGAGCTCGGCGACCTTCTGGATAGCGTAGATGGCGACGTTGCCGGAGCCGTGAACAACGACCTTCTTGCCCTCGAAGGAATCGCCGTTGCTCTTGAGGTACTCATCGACAAAGTAGACAAGGCCGTAGCCGGTCGCCTCGGTGCGGGCGAGCGAACCGCCGAAAGTGAGGCCCTTGCCGGTGAGGACGCCCGACCACTCGTTGCGCAGGCGCTTGTACTGACCGAACAGGTAGCCAATCTCGCGGCCGCCCACGCCGAGGTCGCCGGCGGGAACGTCGCTGTTGGGACCGATGTGACGGCAGAGCTCGGTCATGAAGCTCTGGCAGAAGGCCATGATCTCGCGGTTGGACTTGCCCTTGGGGTCAAAGTCCGAGCCGCCCTTGCCGCCGCCCATGGGAAGCGTGGTGAGGGCGTTCTTGAAGATCTGCTCGAAACCGAGGAACTTCAGCATGCCGAGAGTGACCGTGGGGTTGAAGCGCAGACCGCCCTTGTAGGGGCCGATCGCAGAGTTGAACTCAACGCGGTAGCCGCGATTGACCTGGATCTTGCCCTCGTCGTCGACCCAGGGCACGCGGAACATGATGACACGCTCAGGCTCCACGAGGCGCTCGAGCAACGAGGCCTCCTCAAACTCGGGATGCGCCTCGACGGCGGGCTCGAGCGACTCGAGCACCTCCGTGGCGGCCTGCAGGAACTCGGGCTGGTCCGCGTAGCGGTCCTTCAGCTCATCGATGACCCTCTGGGTATAGCTCATGGAAGTCTCCCCTCAGATACAACGGCCGCGGCAGGCGGCCGGCACGCCAAAGTGGCGTGCGTTTTTTGCCACGAGTAGTGTAGCGTCAAGACGACACACCGCCACGGGCACTCGCAACGGAAACGTTCGCGCAACAGCTTGGAAACGAAACGAGCGAAATCAACCCATGCGCTGTGAGATGAATGTGAACATGGCCTGCGTCGAAACAGAATCGGCGACGGGAAGCGACGGCTGCCATCTCCACAGCTCACACATGATATTAAGTTGACGTTTTGTTACCTTCCGTCAATGGGATATCCTACCCTGCGGCCGCGGGTGCGGCCAGGTTGGAGGAATGAATGCATCCCGTACGCAAGCTCTGGTGCCGCGTCTATCAGACGGCATTTCGCATCGTGCTCCCCGTCCTTCCCTATCGGGAGCCCAAGCCTTTGAAAACCTTCGGTGACGCCGCGGACCTTCTTGTCCGCAAGAACATCGCCCGCGTGCTTATTGTGACCGACCGCAATATCACCAAGCTCGGCCTTACGCGCGAGCTTGAGCAGGACCTCACGGAGCGCGGCGTGGCCTACACCATCTTTGATGAGGTCGTGCCTAACCCCACCATCACTAACGTAGAGGCGGCGCGCGAGCGCTACCTGGCAGACGGCTGCGGCGCCATCATCGCCTTTGGCGGCGGGTCGGCCATGGACTGCGCCAAGGTCACGGGAGCGCGCATCGTCCGCCCCAAAAAGCCCGTTACCAAGATGCGCGGCATCCTGCGCGTCTTGCGTCCGCTTCCGCTGCTCATTGCCGTACCAACCACCGCGGGCACGGGGTCCGAGACCACGCTCGCCGCCGTCATCACCGATGACAAGACCCACTACAAGTACCCCATAAACGACTTCTGCCTGATTCCGCACTACGCGGTGCTCGACTATCGCACCACGCTCGGGCTCCCGGCGCACATCACGGCAACGACCGGCATGGACGCGCTCGTGCACGCGACCGAGGCATATATCGGCCGCTCCACCACGCGCGAGACCCGCGAGCGCGCCATCGAGGCCGTGTCGCTCATCCGCAGCTACCTCCTGCGCGCCTATCGCGACGGCAGCGATGCCGAGGCACGCGCGCAGATGCTCCACGCCGCCTACTGCGCGGGCATCGCCTTCACCAAGAGCTATGTGGGATACGTGCACGCCGTCGCACACTCGCTCGGCGGCCAGTACGGCATCGCGCACGGCCTCGCCAACGCGGTGCTTCTCCCCTATTTCCTCGATGAGTACGGCGAGGCTTGCGAGAAGCGTCTGGCCGAGCTCGCGCGCCGCTCGGGCGTGGCCGCGGCAGACGCGGAAGACGCCGAAGCCGTCCGAGCCTTCATCACTTGGACGCGCGATATGAACGAGCAGATGGACATCCCCGCCACGCTTCCCGGCATCCGCAACGAGGACATCCCCGCCATGGCTTCCCACGCCGACGCCGAGGGCAACCCGCTCTACCCGGTCCCCCGCCTTATGGACGCGCACGAGCTCGAGCGCATGTACCATGTAGTGCAGGACCCCGTAGACGCCTGCGGCGTTGCCGAGGGGACGCACGAAACAGTGGACGGCGCTGAGGCGGCGCCCACAGCCCCTGGCATCGTCGCCCGCATGAAACGCGTCGTCCGCGTCGCCGGTCGCCGCGCCAAGCGCGCCGCGCGCCGCGCCCGCACCACCGTCCGACAGAACCGCTAGGAGACACCGTGTCCATCGTCGATACCGTCAACGCATGCCGCGCTCACTTCGCAAGCGGAGCCACCATCCCCATAGAGGCGCGCATCCAGGCGCTTCGCGCCCTCGAGCGCGCCATCGTGGACAATGAGGACGCAATCAACGCCGCTCTCAAAAGCGATCTGGGCAAGTCCGCGACCGAGAGTTACATGTGCGAGGTCGGGCTTACCCTGGCCGAGCTTCGCTATCAGATTCGCCATGTGCGCCGCTGGGCACGTCGCCACCGCAAGCACACCAGCCTCGCGAACTTCCACGCCAAGAGCTTTACCGTGGCCGAGCCCTACGGCTGCGTCCTCATAATGAGCCCGTGGAACTATCCGTTCATGCTCACGATGGAACCTCTTGCAGGCGCGCTCGCCGCGGGCAACACATGCGTGCTCAAGCCGAGCGCCTATTCGCCGGCAACCTCGGCCATCATGCGCAAGATCGTATCCGAGGCACTTCCGCCCGAGCTCGTCGCCGTCGTGGAGGGCGGCCGCGCCGAGAACACGGAGCTTCTCGACCAAACCTTTGACTACATCTTCTTCACCGGCGGCGTTACCGTGGGCAAGCTTGTCATGAGCAAGGCGTCCGAGCACCTCACCCCCGTCACGCTCGAGCTCGGTGGCAAAAGCCCCTGCATCATCGCCGCGGACGCAAACCTCAAGATAGCGGCGGCGCGCACCGTCTTTGGCAAGTACCTCAACTGCGGCCAGACCTGCGTGGCGCCCGACTACATCCTGGTGGACGAGCGCGTACACGATGCTTTCCTGTCCGAGGTGAAAAAGCAGATCGTGCGCATGCTCGGCGAGCGCCCGCTCGACAACCCCAACTGGGGCAAGATCGTTAACCAGAAGCATTTCGACCGCCTGCTGGGCCTTATCGACGCACGCAAAGTCGTCTGGGGCGGCGACTCCAACGCCGAGACGCTCCAGATCGAGCCTACGGTCATGGATGGCGTCACCGCCGAGGACGCCGTTATGGGTGAGGAGATCTTTGGCCCCATCATGCCCATCATCACGTACAAGACGATCGAGGAGGCCGAGGCCTTCATCAAGGAGCGCCCAAAGCCGCTCGCGCTCTACCTCTTCACCAAGAGCCGCGCACTCGAAGACCGCTTCCTCGCGCACGTGCCGTTTGGCGGTGGCTGCATCAACGACACGGTGCTTCACCTCGCCACGAGCGAGATGGGCTTTGGCGGCGTGGGCGCCTCGGGTATGGGGAGCTACCACGGCAAGTACAGCTTTGAGACCTTCAGTCACGAGAAGTCGATCTTGAAGAAGTACAACTGGATCGATATGCCCATGCGCTACCAGCCCTACACCGGCTGGAAAGACAAGGTCATCCGGCTCTTCTTGCGGTAATACGTCCGCAGCTAGATATGACAAGAGGCTTGGGCGTCGCCGTCACGAGACAGCGGCGCCCAAGCCTCAGAAACAGCTAGCTACTCGCTAAGCGTCCAGAACAGGTTAACGCTCACGCTAAGCGGCTTTTCAGGATCGGGAAGCGACCCGGTGTTTTGCTTCACGATTATGATGAAGTACTCGGTCTCGTTGCCCAAGAACGTAGTGGGGCCTGCGTAGTTACCGAGCATCCTTGTCTCATCAAAGGGCGAGGGTTCTGTACTCGAGCTCGTCATGGGCTCCAGACCCAGCGAGTCGATCACCTGTTGAGCGATGCCCTCGTATTCGGATGGGTCTGCATCTGTATGGTAGAAGTCGAGGTAGCATGATGTGGGCGTGGTGCCCTCCACAAGCGAGGAGAGGTTCTGCTCCTCCGCCCCCTCGGCAAACTGAGCATACTCAACCGTAAGCTGGACAAAGACGGTATCCGCAACGTCGGGCACAGGGATATCCGAAGGGGTCCCCGTAAAACCGGCGATATAGTACGAGTAACCCGACTCCTCCTCAACGAAGTTCTCGTCAGCCTCCATCTCAAAGCCGAGCAACTCGAGGTCTGCGGCGATATCCGTCACCGGGCGCTCGTAGAACGAGGTCTCTGTCCAATTAGACATAACGGGCTCGGGCGTCTTCTCCTCAGACGCGACAGGCGCGGAGCCCTGCGCCGGCGCAGAACCGGCGGGCGTGCCCTGTTGGCTGCAGCCCGTAAGAAGCGCTGCGGACAAGCACAGCGCCGGTACAAGTGCGCGAACAATCTTCATGAATCTCTCCTTCCGTCCATCAGCCACCCACAATGAGGCAGATGCACCCATGGTACGGGAACGGCGCCGCGCAAGACGTCCGCCCGTCGGCAAGCGGTCGGAGAATGTAATAAGTAATGCTCTACAGGTCATGAACGCATGCGAGAAAAAGAAAGCGGCAGCAAGAGAAAAGAGGCCGGAGCGATTATGTGCTCCGGCCTCGTGTCTACCTGGAGCGGGCGACGGGAGTCGAACCCGCCTCATCAGCTTGGAAGGCTGAGGTTCTACCGATGAACTACGCCCGCATATGTGGTCGGGACGACAGGATTCGAACCTGCGACATCCTGCTCCCAAAGCAGGCGCGCTACCAAGCTGCGCCACGTCCCGACGTCCTGAAGCGATAGTATACGCGATTTTGCACGCCCGCTGCCCCACAATCCCAAAGTGTGGAGACGGGCAGGAGTGACGGCGCCGCCGCCAACACCGCGCTGAGGAGAATGGGTAGAAGCCGAGTATACCGCCCACTCACGTTGGAGACCTATGCATCGTCGACGCCTTATAGCCCTTATCTGTGCGATCGTCGCAGTGCTCTTCTTTGGGACAAGCGTCGTCCTCATCGCCACGGGCAACCTCTGCATCACGTCAGCCGCGCGGCCCGATGATGCGTTTAAGGGAGCCATCCCGCGCCACGCCGCCTCAACCGACGAAGACGGAGACGGCATCGATGACCAGACCGATATCCTCGAGGGCGCACGCGCTTACGTAGAGATGCGACCCCGCTACCGGAGCGCCTATTACGCGGCGGGCCACCCCAACGACGGCTGCGGCGTCTGCACCGACGTCGTGGCGCAAGCCCTACGCACGGCGGGCTACGACCTCAAAGCCCTTATGGCGCGCGACATCGCACACAACCCCCAGGCGTACGGCATCACCGAACCCGACCCCGCCATCGACTTCAGGCGCGTCGTCAACCAGCACACGTTCTTCGAGCGGCACGCAGTATCGCTTACCTGCGACGTCGAGGATCTGACCGCATGGCAGGGTGGCGACATCGCGGTATTCAGCGACCATGTGGGCATCGTCTCCAACCGGCGCGACGCGGACGGCGTCCCCTACCTCATCCATCACGAGGGACCCTTCCAGCTTGCTTATGAGGACGACGGCCTCGCAAGGCGGGCGAACGATATTGTTGGGCACTACCGCATCGACGCGCGCATCGCCAACTGAGCCTGTCTACAGAAGCCCCACGCGGTCCGCCTCGGTAATCTTGCGAACGGGCCGGCACGGGTTGCCGACGGCGAGCATGCCCGCGGGGATGTCGCGCGTAACGATGCTGCCCGCGCCGATGACGCACCCACGCCCGATCGTCACTCCAGGCATGATCTTCACATCGCCGCCAAGCCAGCAATCGTCCTCGATGGTGATGGGCAGCGCTCGCTCGTCGCCGAGGTTGCGCTCCGCGGCAACAAGCGGATGCTGAGCGGTGTACGCTCCAAGATTCGGTCCGATAAACACGTTCTTGCCAATAGTGATGAGCGCGCAATCCATAAGGTAGGCGCCGTGGTTTATAAACGACCGTTCGCCCATCGAAACGTTGTATCCGTAATCGACCTGCAATGGAGACAAGACACTTGCATGGTCGCCCACGTGCCCAAAGAGCCTCCGCAAAAGATCGAGGTGCCCCGCGCGGTCGCTCGGCAGCATCTGGTTGAACATATGGCAGAGGTCGGACGCCCGATGCCGCGCCGCACGCAACTCCGCGTCAGCGCCGGGATCGTACCAATCCCCTCGCGCCATTTTCTCCCGCTCGGTCATCATCGCGTCACCCCTTATACCGCCGCATTCCGGCGGCGCATCACGGCGTTGAGCTTCTCGGCCGCGATGACCATCACAATGAGGAGCGCCGCGAGGTACACCGGATAGAGCTCGATGGCGATATTCTCGGCTATCACGCCAAAGAGCGGCGACATGGCAAGCGACCCCACGTAGGCAAAGGCCATCTGCATGCCCGTGAGCTCGAGCGCAACGTCATCGCCAAAGCGCGCCGGCGTGGCATGGATGATCGAGGGATAGATGGGCGCGCAACCGAGACCGACCAAGACAAGACCGGCGAGCACCATGGCGTCACCCAGCGGAAACAGCACTGCAAGCACGCCGAGGGCAACGATTGCCTGACCTAAGCGGATCATGTTGTGGTCGGATACCTTGAGGGAGATAAAACCGCTGAGCAAGCGTCCCACCGTGATGCCGATGTAGAAAAGCGACGCCCAACTTGCCGCCGTGCCGGCGTCGATACCACGAGCGAGGTTGCAGTAGGTCGCCGCCCAGTTGCCGCACGTGCCCTCGAGCGCGCAATAGCAGAAGAAGCAGATGAGCACGGCGAGCACGCCGTCGCGGCGCAGGAGATCGCGCCGGGAGATGTGCGTGGGCGCACCCTGAGAGGCACTCCCCTCCTCGGTGGGCTTGGGGAGCTTCTTCTCGCGCCAGAGCGGAAGCGACAGCGTGAGCACCACGCAGATGGCGAGCTGGATGCCGCCTAGCACGAAGAAGCCGAGCGACCAGGACCCTCCCGAGATGCACTGCGCCATGATCATAGGGCCGCCGCTTGCGCCCACGCCCCACATGCAATGGAGCCAGCTCATGTGCTGCGATTCGTAATGGACCGCCACATATGCATTGAGCGCCGCGTCAACCGCACCCGCGCCAAGACCATAAGGTATCGCGATGAGGCAGAGCTGCCAAAACGCGTCGGACGCCGAGAAACCCACGAGCGCGAGCGCCGTGAGAAGAACGCTCACCAGAGTCACCTTGCCCGTACCGAAGCGATCGACCACGCGCACCGACATGAGGCTCGACACGATGGTGCCCGCCGAGATGATCATGGTGACGGCACCAACCCAGGACACGCCAGCGCCAAGGTCGGGCGCCATGGTGGGCCAAGCGGACCCGATGGCGGAATCAGGCAAACCAAGGCTAATGAACGCAAGGTAGATGATTGGCAGAAGTCCCGCAGGCATATGTCTCCTCCAATTGGGTGAAACTTACGCGGCCTCGTCGCGCACGCCTGCTAGGGTATCTCCTTCAAGCTGTTCGAACAAGTTGGAAACGCAATCGTGATACAAGGTTGTCAGAAACGTGATACCGCGTGTACCGTTCTGATATGTTTTGATGCAGAGCGCTATACGACGCGCCCGGCAAACAGCCTGACAGAAAGAAGGTGCCATGGCAGCACCCCTCATCGTACTTGGCATTGCGAGTGCCGCCTACGGTGTATCCATCATGCTCGTGAACTCGGGCACCTCGTTTTTTGCCGTCTGGTACGTTATAGCCGCCCTTTGCCTTGTCCCGGGTATTGCGCAAACCCTTTTGCCCGCAAGCCCTCTTGCGGGCGGTCTCTGTCTGGCCGCTTTCATCTTGCTCGCCATCGCCGCCCTTGCCTTTCTCTGCATGAGCGCCCGTATTATGAGGGTAACATCTACCACCCCTCCCGCCGGTCTCGACTACTTGCTGGTGCTCGGTGCTCAGGTGCGACCCGATGGCAGCCCCTCTGTAGTGCTCCGCAACCGACTCGAAGCTGCCTTGGCTTATCTCGTCGAGAACCCGTCGACGCGCGCGATCGTCTGCGGCGGCAAAGGGTCGAATGAACCCATAAGCGAGGCAGCTTGCATGGCGCGATGGTTGGAGGAGCGCGGGATCGCTCCGAGCCGCATCGCACGCGAGGACCGCTCGACCACCACGGCGGAGAACATCCGCTTCGCACGGAGCTTCTTCGATGCCGCGCAAGCCCGCGTGGGCATTGTTACCAATAACTTCCACGTGTACCGCGCCATGCGCATCGCGGCAACTGCGGGCGTTGCCCATGCTTGGGGTGTATCCGCTCACTCCGTCGCGTGGTATCTTCCAAACAACTTGCTGCGCGAGTGCTTCGGCATCATCAAGAACACTTTGCGCGGCACGATGTAACCGCGCCCTAAGCCGCAGGGCGTCCGGGAGGAACGGGGTTGTTCAAGCGGTCCCTAACGCTGCGCAGATAGACGTAGCTGTCCCTCCCCTGTTTCACGGCCTTCAAGGCACCAGCACCAATCAACTGACGCACGCGAGCGTCGCTAACGCCCAGAAGCGATGCCGCGGCATGCGCAGAGACGGTGCGGCTAGTCAGGTCCACGTCGGAAGAGATATACACGAGCCGTTTGCCCTCAGGCGGATTGCAGTCCAGTGAAGGCGACGGAAGGGGTCTTCCATTATCTACATATGACTCCACGACAAGCTCCATGGCCTCCGAAGCCATCTCGATAGCATCCTCAAACGAATCGCCATCGGTATAGCACTCGGGAAGATCTGGGAAGTGAATGCTGTAACCACCCAACTCATTTTTCTCGAAGATTGCAGGATAGGTGCACCTCATTTCGATTTCCCTTCGTTTCCTGGGTACCCCATATCTCGCTTAAGCCTCTCCCACGTGCCGCGGGCAAGTTCTTTTCGATGGTAAGGGATGACCACGACCCTGCCGAACCTTTCGAGCTTTCGATGCGAGCCCTTTCCTCCTTTGTCTATCCATCCGTGGCGCAACGCCCATCGGTAAATCTCAGGCGGTTTAGGCGGCATATGCTCCTCCTAACTATAACTCTTGCGTAATAGTTTTAGAAGAGTCGATTATTTCTTCTTGATCAGATAGTCGTTATTGATGACCTTGACGGAGAGAGGCGCCGACAAGAATGAGCTGTACACCGGTTCTAGAGGACGTATGACTATCCCCTCTTTCGTGACTCCGCTGTCATAGGATCCCCGCGCCCGCTCAAGTAACTCGTCTACTGATCGGTACGCAAAGGCCGTTCCGCTCTCCTCGATGGGGACCATGTCGAGCATGAACTCACGGCAGAAATCGAAGGTCTCGTAAACACCCAGTCTCTTATGTGATTGCAAGTCATATGCCGTGAAAACGTACCAGTTGGGTACTTTCAGGCGTAAGGGATTGCGCTGTATTCCCGCCGCGCAGAGCTCGCCCTGCAAGACCATATCGTCAATACCGGCGGCGAGGAGGCGCTCGCCAATATGGTGAGCGTGGACATAGTCCCACATAGAGCATGCTCCATCATCTGCATACTCGTAGTTGTGCCCGCAGACTCTCGTCCGTCCATCTATCACGGCTACCGTCATGCTCGTACCGTCCATCTTGGTCGTTACGGCATACGGAAGATCCCTGAATTCCTCGAGCAGACCGGGCTCCGATTGAATGCGCACCTCTTCAGTCTTAGTAACCCCTGCGGGGAGCGGTCCGATGATAGTCCCGCTGCTTGTAGCACGCTCTTCAATCTCCCACTTGCCGACGCCGAGGATCTTAGTGACATCTTGCCCAATGTCGTAATCCCCCGCAGGAAGAATACTAAGAGGCAGCACGAGACCTTGGGATAACTGTCCTCTGAACCGCTGTGTTCTAAGACGGAAACCCTCGCCAAGCAACTCGGAATTGCGGTAGCAGCTGTTACGTAGAAACTCAAAAGCTGGATCGAGTGGAAGAAACGAGTCGATTTCAAAATAGACGCAAAGGTCCCCTACAGAGAACTCGCCTTTCTTGACTACACACTGCCAACCGAGAACGCCGACCGCCTCTATACGGTCGGCGCCTTCTATGGGGCTGACTGAATGGATGTATTGAACGGATGCAAGCTTACGACGAGTTCCTCCCATTTGCAGCTCCTTACAGACGACAGTAGATATGGATAGTATATCCACTATCTCATGTAAGTTGCACGTAATATTTAGTGCGTTTTATGGGAGACTCAATTATTAAGGAACTCAGTCGGAAACCTCAGAGTTAAACTCAATCGCAGCCGCACGACCCGTTGGGACGGAGGATGCAGCGCGCGAAATCTCAAAGGGAATCCTCCCCTCACGCACCGCCTGACGAACAAATATGTTGACCGCGGTGGTGAAGCTCATCCCCAGATCGTCAAATAGCTCATCTGCCTGCGCTTTGAGCTCATCGTCCATCCGAATCGTCACGTTGG
>CASELS010000042.1 GCA_949288855.1 uncultured Collinsella sp.
CGGGGCTCGGGCCGCGCCGCGCGGTGGCGGCGCGGTGCTTTGCCGCAGGTGCTGCTTCCGGGGCGCGCCTCATGTGAGGGCGCGCACCTCCGCCCTGCGTGCTCGGGACTCGTCTCTCGGCCATATCCATCTCCCCCTATCGCAGCTACGATGCAATAAGCGCGCTCGCTAACCGCTATTTTGCGAACATGCTCTTAAGGTTGAACTCCGCCTGGACGGTGCGGAGCATAAGGTCGGTGTCGTCAAGGCCAAGATGGCGCTCCGCCTCGTCCTGAGAGAGGGTGCCGCGGCGGCGCGCCCAGTTCTCGAGGCTCGCCGGGGCGGACTCGCGGGGCAGCGAGGAAACCTCGCTGTCGAGCTTTCGGCAGATGTCGCGCGAGTCGACGACCACGATCTTGCCGGCGCGGCGCGCCTCGGCGTACCCGTCGAGGTGAAGCATGAACCACGAGTCCTCAAAGGCGGCGTTGTGCGCCATGACGGGATAGCGTTTCATGAGGCGCAGAAGCTTTGCCTGAAGCTTCTTGCTCTCGCGGAAGGGCGTCTTGCCCTCGATGTCTGCCCACGAGATGTGATGGATGTGCTCGAGGGGCACGCCCGCGGTCTTGTAGGGGTCCTCGGGAATGCCAAAGAACTCTGCCTCGCCGTCGCGCGTGACGGCGTCGCTCGTGAGGTCCATGAGCTCCCAGCCGACGTTTAGGATGTAGCCGCGCTCGGGGGCGGTGCCGGTGGTTTCGATATCGATGCCGAGCACGCAGCCCTTGATGGGCTTGCGCACGTAGGCTACGGCATAGGCGTTGCGGTCGCCGCGCACCTCGCGGGCGACGGAGGCGGCGGAGCGCTTCTGCAGGGCGCCGATGCCCGCGCAGAGGTCCTCATCTGACAAAGCGCGCGAGAGAAAGCCGCTCGAGAGGTTGCGCAGACGCGACTCGCCAATGGCGTCGCATACGGCACGGTTGCGATCACCGAGTTCGCGCACGAGGTCATAGGAGAAGGGCTCCTCCTCGGCGGCGCGCCACTCGGTATCGAGTGTCTTCATGGCGTCCTCGCCCTTCAGGCGCTCGGCCTCGACGACTTCGTAGCCGCTGCCAAAGATGAGCTCGGGAAAGTAATACGAATTGGCGTAGTCGAGTGCGTCCTGGACCTTCAAGGGATCTCTCCTCTCGGCGCACCGCGCGTCCTGTGTGCGCGGCGTGCGGATTGTTTGCTATATGAAACTTGTGTAGTACCATACCTTCGCCGCCGCGCGATGCAACCGCTCGCGGCAAGAAGGGTATGAACCCCACACACCCAACCATGATAGGAGATTTCTTCCTATGGAGCTCATCGAGCACATCGTATTTCACAGCATCGAGGACACGCTTCCGCTGGTGCCGTTTCTCTTTATCACCTACCTCGCACTCGAGGCGCTCGAGCATATGGCGGGCGAGCGCGCTGGTGCTCTGGTGCGCCGCGCTGGCGCGGCGGGGCCGGTCATCGGTGCCGTTCTGGGGATTGTTCCGCAATGCGGTTTTTCCGCCATGGGTGCTACGCTCTACGCCGGTCGCGTCATCACGCTGGGCACGCTTGCGGCGGTGTTTCTCTCCACTTCCGACGAGATGCTTCCTCTGCTTGTTGCCGAGCAGGTAGATGCGGGCACGGTCGTGCAGATTCTGCTCGTGAAAGCCGTTATCGCGGCGGTGGTTGGCCTTGCTGTGGACGCGTGTTTGCGTGCGCTTCGCAAGAACGCCCGCGCCCACGAGGCGCTTCGCCGCGGGGTGCTCGGACAGGCGGCGGGGGCCTCCTCAGGCGCGCCCGATCTGATCGACGAGCTTTCCGAGGCGGGGGAGGGCGCCGGCCACATCCACCGTCTCTGCGAGCGCGACCACTGCGGCTGCGAGGATGCGGAACCGAGTGGCACCGATCGCGCCGCCTTCGAGCCCGGTGACGATGCGCACCCCGCCTCTGCGACGGGCGCGCATGCGCATGACCATGAGGGTGGGGAGGGGTTGCACGAGCACCACCATCATCACGGCGGCGCACTCGCTATCGTGCGTAGCGCCCTTTCCCATACGGTTCAGGTGACCGTCTTCATCTACGCTGTTACCCTGTTGCTCGTTGCGGTGCTCGAGACTGTCGGTGAGCCCGCGCTCGCGGCGTTTCTCGCCGGTAACGAGGCGCTTGCCGTTATCGCCTCTGCGCTCGTGGGCCTCATCCCCAACTGCGCGGCGAGTGTGGTCGTAACGCAGCTCTATCTCGAAGGCGTGCTTTCCTTCAACGCGATGATCGCCGGCACGCTTGTGGGCGCAGGGACTGGTTTTCTCGTCCTGTTCCGTACGAACAGAAGCGCGCGCGAGAACCTCGTCATCCTTCTTCTGCTGCTTGCGGTCGGTGTGGCGAGCGGCTTTGCGCTCGGGCTTGTTGGCTTCTAGGCGAGCGCAGTCTTACGCTGGCTGTTTCACGAGGCAAAATCCGAGGTAATGAACCCGCGAGGCACCTCATACAAGAATCGAAGTAGTGAACCCGCGAGGCGAATCTTGCAATAATTGAGGTAGTGAACCCCAAAATGCGCGATTCGGCGCCTTTCTTGACGTCGGGTTCACTACCTCAATTATTGCAAGCCTTCTATCTGCGCTTCTTTCGCGAGTTTTTTCTCGGGTTCACTACCCGGGTTCACTACTTCGATTTTTGCATGAAACGTGGCGCCAAGCACGTGGGGCGCGGTGCCAGGCACATAAAGCAAGGCGCCGGGTGCATGGGACACGGCGCTCTTTACGGTTTGCTTACGGCTGCTTTTCCGCTGCTCGCCTAGGAAAACCGGTCCTGCTGCCCGTGCTTTGCCCTCTTCGGCGCATGCGCAACCCTTACCGTTTCCCGGCAACCGATGACGCACCTTTTACGGATGTATGACACGCGAGCCTCACCATGGCGAGTGTTCGAATCCGTGAAAGGAGAATCGCATCATGCTCAACGACTGCTCAATGACGCAGGTCGCCGGCACCATCGCGGCGCTCATGGGTGTCGAGGCGCCTGCGGCCGCCGCTGAGGCTTATCCGTTGCCGCACGCCCTCATGACCGCCTCGGGTATCGATCGCGCCGAGCGCGCGCTTATCTTCTGCCCCGATGCGGCGGCGATGTGGCTCTATCAGCGCTACACCTCGTGGTACGCGCCCGTACTTGCGCATGCGCCGCTCGCCCTGCCGGTGCGCACCGTCCTTCCCTCGGTCACGCCCGTCTGCTTTGGGACCATGTTTACCGGCGTCACACCGCACGTGCACGGCATCGAGTGTTACGACAAGCACGTCCTTGCGCAGGACTCCCTTTTCGATGCGTTCGTGCGTGCCGGCAAGCGCGTGGCGCTCGTTGCCGTCGCCGATTCGAGTTTTGACATCCTGTTCTCCGATCGCGCCATCGACCGGCACATCCTGCCTTACGACGGAGAGGTGAACGAGCGTGCCAAGGAGCTCATCGAGGTGGACGAGCACGATGTCATCGTGGTCTATAACCAGCAGTTCGACGACGTGATGCACGCGACCTATCCCGAGTCCAAGCCCGCGCTCGAGGCGCTCCGCCGCCACATCGCCGCTTTCGACGAGCTTGCTTCCGTTGCGGATGCCGCCTGGGCGGCTCACGATCGCCTGGTGGCGTGGCTTCCCGACCACGGCGTGCACATTGCCGACAACGGCCACGGCCAGCACGGCTCGGACCGCGAGGACGACCTCAACACGCTGCATTTCTACGGTTTCAGTCCCGCTCGTCGGGCGTAGCGGGCGCACGCAGCGGCGTCCCACATTCGCAAGGAGTCAGGTAATGGCAAAAATCGTATGCAAGGACCTCAAGAAGAGCTACGACGGCAAGACCGAGGTGCTTGGGGGCATCAACCTCGAGATAGAGGAGGGCGAGTTCTTCATCCTCGTCGGGCCTTCCGGCTGCGGCAAGTCGACGCTTCTGCGCATCATCGCCGGTCTCGAGGGCGTTTCCTCCGGTGAGCTCATCATGGACGGCAAACTCGCCAACGAGATGCTGCCCCGCGAGCGCAACCTCACCATGGTGTTTCAGAGCTACGCGCTTTACCCGCACCTCACGGTTCGCGACAACATCCTCTTCGGTCTCGACGTCAAGAAGGTGCCGAAGGCCGAGCAGGAGCAGCGCCTTGCCGAAGCTGCCGAGATACTCGGCCTCACCGACTACCTCGACCGCAAGCCCCGTGCGCTGTCGGGCGGTCAGCGCCAGCGCGTGGCCCTCGCCCGCAGCGTCTGCAGCCACGCGCCGCTCTGCCTTATGGACGAGCCGCTCTCCAACCTCGACGCTAAGCTCCGTGCGTCCATGCGCGTTGAGATCCGCCGCCTCCAGCAGCAGCTCGGCCTTACGGTCATCTACGTCACGCATGACCAGGTCGAGGCGATGACCATGGGGGACCGCATCGCGGTGCTCTCGGCGGGGCGCATCCAGCAGCTGGGTACGCCGCTCGAGCTCTACAACCACCCGGCGAACGAGTTCGTGGCGACCTTCATCGGCACGCCGCAGATGAATATGGCGGTTGCCGAGGTGGCGCCCGAGGGCCTGGTTCTCAACGGCGGCCTCACGGTCCCGCTCTCCGAGGCGGACCGGGCGAAGCTTCCCATGGGGCAGCGCTGGAAGATCGGCTTCAGGCCCGAGCAGGTGTACCCCGCGACGGCGACGAGCGTGCATGACACGGAGGTCACCGTGGTGAGCTCCGAGATGATGGGAAACGAGACCCTCATCTTCTTCGATGTCGCGGGAACTCTCTTTACCGCCCGCTGGCAGGGTCAGCACCGCATCGCCGATGGCGCCACGCTCCATGTGAGCCTGGACCCGCGCTACGCGCACTTCTTCGATGTTAACTCCGGGGCGCTTCTGCGCGCCGCCGAGGACTTGGACGAGCTCGGCGTGCGCAGCACGTCTGCCGCGGGCGCCGCTGCGGCGGCGCATATCGAGGCCGCGCCCGCAGCGGCGGAGTAGGGGGCTGTCATGTCTAAGCGCTCTGTCATCCCCAATGCCGCGTCTGCCGCGACGGCCGTCCCGCCCCGCGAGGCGCCCGGCGAGCGGAGGACCCTCGCCGGTTGGGTGTACCTGCTTCCCTCGGTCGCCATCTTTGCGATCTTTGTCATCTATCCGTTCGGCCGCACCATCGTGACGAGCCTTTTTGCCACCACGCCGGCAGGCGGCCTCACGCAGTTCATCGGCATCGATAACTTTGTCACCCTCCTCACCGACCCGCTCTACACCCAGGCGATCGTCAACACCCTTGTCTACGTGCTTCTAACGGTTCCGGCGACCATCGTGATCGCGCTTCTGCTCGCCGTGCTCACGGCGCAGGACCTGCCCGGCATGGGTGTCTTCCGCACGATCTTCTCGGCCACGATGGGCATTTCGGTCGCCGCGGCCGCCGTCTTCTGGAATCTGCTCTTCAACGCCAACTCCGGCGTGCTCAACCGCATCATCGAGTTCTTTGGTGGCGAGGGCGTCGGCTGGCTCATCGATCAGAACGTCGCGCTCCTTTCGGTCTCGATCATCTCCATCTGGATGAACATCGGCATGGCCTACCTCATCCTGCTCGGGGCGATCAAGAGCATCGACGATTCGTATTACGAGAGCGTCGAGATCGTGGGCGGCGGGTTCTGGTATCGCCTCCGCCGGGTCACGGTGCCGCTTATCTCGCCGTCGCTGTTCTTCGTGCTGACCATCACCGTCATCGGGGCGTTCCAGTCCTTCGGCCTTATCGACATGCTCACGCAAGGCGGGCCCAACAACGCCACGGTGCTGCTCATCTACCGTCTCTACCGCGATGCGTTCGTGAACTTCCGCATCGGGTCGGCGTCCGCCCAGGGCGTGATCCTCTTTGCGGTGATCTTCGTTATCTCCTACATCCAGACCAAGCTTACCGAGGACAAGGTGACCTACCAATGATGCCCTTCTCCAAGAAATCGTCCGGTCGCGTGACGGGTTCCGGTCTGCGCACGAGCAAGTCCGGACTCGTTGCAACCTACGCGGTCTTGACCATCGCCGCGGTGGCGATTGGCTTTCCCATCCTGTTCTCCATCTCGCTGTCGTTCACGCCGCTCGAGGACATCATCAACGGCGTCTTTATCCCCACGTCGCTGTTTCTCGACAACTACGTGAACGCCTTCGAGGCGCAGCCCTTCGCGCAGTTCATCGTCAACTCCGTGGTCGTGGGCGTGGCCGGCACGGCGCTGCAGATCCTCTTCTCCATGCTCGCAGCCTATGCGCTCGTGTTCATCCCCTTTGGCGGTAAGCGCATCATCTTCCTTATCATCATGGCGACGATGATGATTCCCGCTGAGGTCCTCGTGGTCACGAACTTCCAGACCATCCGCGCCATGGGCCTCATCGACACCTACGCCGGCCTCATCCTGCCCGGCGTGGCCACTACGTTTGGCATCTTCCTCTACCGTCAGAACATGATGCAGATTCCCTCCGAGCTCAAGGAGGCTGCGGACGTGGCGGGGCTTTCCCGCTTCCAGTTCTTCGTCCGCGTGGTGGTGCCCATGGTCATGAACACCACGGTGACGCTTGCGATCTACTTCTTCCTGGTGACGTGGAACGCCTACCTGTGGCCGCTCGTCTCTACCACCAACAACACGGCGCGCACGGTGCAGATTGGCCTGCGCACCCTGAACAGCTCCGAGGGCCTTTCTGACTTTGGCATGATGGCCGCCGGCGCCGTGATCACATCCATCCCCACGCTCCTGCTCATCTTCTTTGGCCAGAAGCGCCTGCAGGAGGGCATGACCAAGGGTGCGCTCAAGTAGCGCTCGCCTGCCTAGGGCCGCGCGGCTCGTTGTCCCGCGTCACGCGGCTCGTTGCCCCGCGCCTTGCGGCTCCTCGTTAGCTGCGCGCGGTACCCGCTATCGGGTCCGCTTGGCGCATCGTTTTGCTACCCGGTGCGTATACGCACGGTAGATAGTCCGGTTTGGACCTCAATTGTTGGTAACACGAAAGGAAACCCCATGATTCAGCAGAACCTTGCCCGCCGCTCGTTTCTGACCCTCGCCGGCCTCGGCATCGCCGGTACCGCCCTTGCCGGCTGCTCCGGTGGCGGTAGCGCCGCCGCCGAGACCACCGAGGACGGCAAGACCGTAATCCTCTTCTGGAACTCCATGGACGGTAGCCGCGGCGACGCCCTTCAGAAGGTCGTCGACGGTTTCAACGCGCAGTCCGACGAGTTCGAGGTACGCTCCGAATACCAGGGCAGCTACGACGAGTCCACCGGCAGCTTCTTCAACATGGCAAACGGCGCGGGCGCACCGGCGATCGTGCAGATCGGCGAGCAGAACCTCCAGGCCATGATTGACTCCGGGCTCGTCGCCAACGTCTCCGAGCTCATTTCCGCCCAGAGCTTCGACGATTCCGACCTCCTCGAGCAGGCGGTGAACTTCTACACGTACGACGGTGCGATGTACGCCATGCCGTTCAACTGCTCCTGTCCGGTCGTCTACTACAACCAGGACGTCCTCGACGCAGCGGGTGTCACCGAGCTGCCGACCACGTTCGAGGGTCTCACCGCTGCAGCCGAGGCCATTGCCGCATCAAGCGACGTCACGCCCGTTGGCCTCTACGCGTACGGCTATGCCCTCGACCAGATGGTCACCAACATGGGCGGCTACGTGGTCAACAACGAGAACGGCCGTGTCGAGCGCTGCACCGAGGTTGCCTACCGCGATCAGATGGCGGTGATCTTCAACTGGGTCAAGTCCCTGAACGACGCCGGGCAGTTCAGCCCGTTCAGCTCGGGCGACGACGCCATCAGCGGCTTCTCGCAGCAGCAGTGCGCCATCTACATCGACACCTCCGCCTCCGCGCGCCAGATCATCGACGCCTGCTCGTTCAACGTGAGCATCGGCTTTCTGCCGGTCGAGGAGGGGGCCGAGGCCATGGGCATCTACGCGGGCGGCGGCGCCCTCTGCATCGCCGACGGCCTCTCCGAGGATGTCGCGCGCGGCGTCATGGAGTTCTGCGCCTACGCGACCTCGCCGGACGTCCAGGCGACCTGGGCGGGCGACACCGGCTATTTCCCGATTTCCAACGGCGCCTACGAGACCGAGACCCTCTCGGCGGTGTATGGCGAGTACCCGCAGCTTCAGGTTTCCGCCGAGCAGCTGCGCAGCTCCAAGGTGAACAACATCACCGCGGGCCCGCTTTGCTCGCAGCTTCCGCAGCTGCGCACCGACCTTCAGACGGCGCTGCAGTCCGTCTTCAACGGCGGCGATGTGGACGAGGCGCTCGACACCGCGGTGCAGTCCACCAACACCGCCATCGAGAGCGCCAACCAGGGCGTGGCGTAGTCTGCCAGTTCGTGCGCACAAGAGCATCCTTTGCGGGGCCGGTCCTAGGACCGGCCCTTTCTGACCGATCCGTTTTCTTGTTTTGGGCGCTAGACAAAGCGGTGCGCTCGTTTGTGCCCAGCCGCCTTGCACGTTTCGAGGCCCCGGCGCCGCGCTTCATGCAAAAACTGAGGTAGTGAACCCGCGAGGCGAATCTTGCAAGAATTGAGGTAGTGAACCCGATAATGCGTGATTTAGCACCTTTCAAGGCGTCGGGTTCACTACTTCGATTTTTGCAGGCTCTCTACCAGCGCTTCTTCCAGTGGGTTTGTCTCCGTATTCATTACCGGGTTCACTACCTCATTTTTTGCAAAAAACGTAACGGGGTTCACTACCTCAGTTTTTGCATGAAACTCAGAAGCGAGTTCACTACCTCGACTTTTGCCTTGAGCGCAACAAAGGGGGCCCGGGACGTGATCCCGGGCCCATTGCCTCGTATCTAGCTTGACGCGGTTTGGTACGCAACCGCGCGGCTTGGCGCGCGGCCGCGCAGATTGGCGTAGCGCCGTGCAGCTTTCCGCGCGACCGCACAGCCCAGAGGCTCAGCGCGCGATGCGGTGGATGAAAAGGCCGCTGCGCAGCTTAGGCTCAAACCAGGTCGACTTGGGCGGCATCAGTAGGCCGGCGTCTGCCACGGCGAGGAGCTGGTCGATCGTTGTGGCGCACATCGAGAACGCAACGCCGTCTGCACCTGCGCGGCGCTCGAGCTCAGCGGTGCCGCGGATCCCGCCGACAAAGGAGATGCGGGCGTCTTCGCGCGGGTCGCCAATGCCGAGGATGGGACCGAGTACGCGGTCCTGCAAAACCGACACGTCCAGAGACTCGACCGGCCCCGCCTGCGCAACGGCGGAGGCGAGCTCGGGCATGAACGAGAGGCGGTGCCAACGCCCCGCCGTGAAGAGGCCCATAACGCCGACCTCGGCGGGCTCGACCGGTTCAGTTGCCGGCTCGACGACAAAGCCCGCCTCGCGGATGCGGGCGATGAGCTCGTCTGCGCTCATGCCGGCGCGGTCGGAGACGACGCGGTTGTAGGGGAGGATCGTGAGCTCGCTCGCGGGGAAGAGGACGGACAGGAAGTAGTTGAAGGGCTCCTTGCCGGTGTAGGTGCCCGCATCCTGCGCGGCGGCGCGCATCTCGTGCGCCACGCGCATGGCCGAGGCGGTGCGGTGGTGGCCGTCGGCGATGTAGGCGCAGGGTACGCGGGCGAACATCTCGCGTATGGCCTCAACGCTCTCGGGGCGGCGCACTTCCCACACGCGCTGGTGCACGCCCTCCTCATCGGTGAAATCATACAGGGCCTGGCCGGTCTTCACCTGCGCGAGAATAAACGAGAGTACCGGCTCGTCGCGATAGGTGAGAAAGATGGGACCGGTCTGGCAGCCGAGCGCGCGGATATGCTCGATACGGTCGCGCTCCTTCTCGGCGCGCGTGTTCTCGTGCTTCTTGATGATGCCGTTGTCGTACTCGTCAACCGAGCAGATGGCAACGACGCCCGTCTGCGTGCGACCGTTTTGCGTGAGCTCGTAGAGGTAGTAGCTCATCGATGGGTCTGCTTGGTAGATGCCCTCATCGATGCGCTCGTGCAGAAGCTCGGCGCCACGGGCGTAGACCTCGGGCGCGTACATATTTGCGTCGGGGGCGAACTGCGTCTCGGGGCGGTCGATGGCAAGAAACGACAACGGGTGGTCCGCCACGTAGGCGGCAGCCTCGGCGCGGTCGAAGACGTCGTAGGGGAGCGCGGCCACCTCGGCTGCCCGCTCGGGCACCGGGCGGATGCAGGGGAACGGCAAAACCTTCATGGTGATCCTTTCAGCATGGTGGAGCCGGTGCAGGGGCGCACCGGCCCATGTACGCCTATTGTACCGTCCGCGCAGGTGGCGCCGGCGGTCTTGTGCCCCTTGCCGCAATCCCTTACGCGGCGATGACCCGCTCCTGCCCGTCGCTTTGCGCGACGCCTTACTTGATCACGCGCACGCGGTAGACGGCGGGAATCTTCTTCAGGGCATCGATGGTCGACTGGTCGAGGTGCTCGTCGGTATCGAACATGGTGTAGGCGTTCTCACCGGCGCTCTCGTTGACCATGCGCTGCACGTTGGCGTTGTCCTTGGCGAGCACGGCGGTGATCTGACCGATCATGTTGGGTACGTTGGCGTGCAGGCAGGCGACGCGGCTTGCGGCGCGCGCCTTGCCCATCGAGCAGGCGGGGTAGTTGACCGAGTGGGCGATGTTGCCGTTCTCGAGGTAATCCTTGAGCTCGGAGATGGCCATGTCGGCGCAGAGCGCCTCCGCCTCGCCGGTGCCGGCGCCCGAGTGCGTGGTGATGAAGGTGTTGGGCATGAGCACCGTCTTGGGCGTGGCAAAGTCGGTGGCAAACCACGCGAGCCCGCCCTTGTGGAGCGCGGTGTCCACGGCGTCCTCGTCGATGATGGTCTCGCGCGCGAAGTTGATGAGGATGGCACCGGGGGCGAGGAGCGCGAGTTGCTCGGCGCCGATCATGCCGATGGTGTCGGCCTTGGAGGGTACGTGCAGCGTCAGATAGTCGCACCCGCGGCAGAGGTCCTCCAGGGTCCCCACGCGCTGCACGTCGCGCGAGAGCTCCCAGGCGTGCTCGACGGAGATGAAGGGGTCGTAGCCATAGACATCCATGCCGAGGTTGACGCAGGCGTTGGCAACCTTGGAGCCCACGTTACCGAGGCCGATGACGCCCACGCGCTTGCCGGCGAGCTCGCGGCCGACGAAGGCCTTCTTGGCCTTCTCGGCATCGGCCATGATGTCGGGGTCGCAGGCGTTGTCGCGCACCCATTGCATCGACTGGACGATGCCGCGGCTGGAGAGGATCATCATGCAGAGGACCATCTCCTTGACGGCGTTGGCGTTGGCGCCCGGCGAGTTGAACACCACCACACCGCGACGGGCGTACTCCTCGATGGGAATGTTGTTGACGCCCGCCCCGCAGCGCGCGATGGCGCGGATGCCGGCAGGCAGGTCGTAGCCGTGCAGGTCGGTCGAGCGCATGAGGATGGCGTCGGCGTCGGCGGCGTCCTCCACAAAGTCGTAGCCCTCGCCGAACTCGACGTCGCCGTCTTTGGTGATGTCGTCGATCGTCTTGATGTGGCGCATGGATATCTCCTATCGATGGTCGTTCTCGAAGTCGCGCATGTAGGCGGCGAGCGCCTTCACGGCTTCGAGAGTGACGGCGTTGTAGATGCTCGCGCGCATGCCGCCCGTGGAGCGGTGGGCACGCACGCCCTCGATGCCGCGCTCGCGCGCGCCCGCGATGAACGCCTCGTCGAGCTCGGTCGTGGCGCAGCGGAACGTCACGTTGGCGATGGAGCGGGACGCGGGCTCGGCATGGGCGCGGAAGACATGGCTCTCGTCGAGCAGGTCGTAGAGGATGGCCGCCTTCTTGCGGTTGCGCGCCTCGAGTGCCGTAAGGCCGCCCTCGGCCTCCGCCCAGCGGAAGACCTTGCCCGAGAGGTAGATGCCAAAGGTGTTGGGCGTGTTCATCATCGAATGCGCATCCGCCTGGCGCCGGTAGCTCATGTAAGAGGGGCAGTACGCCTTGGCATGGCCGCCGCCCACAAGGTCGTCGCGCACGATGACGACAGTCACGCCCGCAACGCCGCCGTTCTTCTGCGCGCCGGCGTAGATGAGCCCATAGCGGCTCACGTCGATGGGCTCCATAAGAAAGCAGCTCGACACGTCGGCAACAAGCGGCGTCTCGCCGGTATCGGGAAGCTCGTGGAACTGCGTGCCGTAGATCGTGTTGTTCTGGCAGATGTAGACGTAGTCGAGCTCCGTCTCGCGGCAGCGCGCGGCAACCGGTGCAAGGTCGGGGATGCGATCGTGGCCGGTCGCCTCGCTTGTGGCAAGCACCTCGATCTTCCCGTACTTCTCGGCCTCCTCCTTGGCGAGGCGCGAGAAGAGCCCCGTCACCAGATACCCCGCGCGCCCGCGACGCATGAGGTTCATGGGGATACCGGCAAACTGGAGGGTCGCCCCGCCCTGGAGGAAGAGCACCCGGTAGTTGTTAGGGATATCCATGAGGCGGCGAAGCGTTGCCTCGGCGTCTTCGATGATGTCGGTGTAGGCGGCGGAGCGGTGGCTCATCTCCAGAACCGACATGCCCGCACCGCGGTAGTCGAGAAGCTCGCCTTGAACCTCGGTGAGGATGCTCTCGGGAAGTGCCGAGGGGCCGGCGGAGAAGTTGTATACGCGCGCCATATCGGATGCTCCTTGAATCGCTCGCGCGCCGCCCTGCGGGGGCCGCGCCTAAAGCCAAACGCTGTGGGTCGTACCATAGCATAGTAGACGGCGCGCAGGCGCAGGTGCCGCGCAATCCCGACCGGGGCGGTCAGATTAACGCGGCGGAAACGCAACCCCCATAAGAATGCAAGCGACACGGCGCGCGCCTTTATAATGGAGGGGATGGGAAGGAGGCCCCATGGCGATCTTTGTTACCTCTGATGCGCACGGGCACGTACGCGCTCTCGACCACGCGCTCGAGCTCGCGTCGCCCTCGGCAGACGATACCATCTATGTGCTGGGCGACATGACCGACCGCGGGCCGGACCCCATGGGCGTGGTCAAACTGGTGAGAAGCCTTCCCAACGCGCATGTCCTCATGGGCAATCACGAGCGCATGCTGCTCGACGTCCTCAACGAGACGGGCGGCTTTGACAGCTTCACCTGGTCGCTGAACGGCGGCCTTACCACGGCGACGGGTCTCGATAGCCTTCCGCACGAGGAGTTCATCGACACACTGGATTGGATCGGCTCCTTGCCGCTGTTCGACATTGTCCATACCGACGAGCGCGCCTGGATTCTCGTGCACGCCGGAATTGATGCGCTGGAGGCGCGCGCCTATCTGGCGACCGCAGGGGTGGACGTGTCGGGCGGCGCCGGCGCCGCTGCCGCCTCGGAGGAGGTCCTGCGCGCGATGATGGAGCAGCAGGATCCCGAGACGCTCCTGTGGACGAGGGCCGAGTTTTGGGGCGAGCCCACCGGGCTCGTCGGTGCGGACGGGAGCGGCCCTGTGGTAGTGGCGGGGCATACGCCGTCGATCTACATCGCGCACTATGCGGACCTGCCCGATTCAGACGGCGTTACCGCTGAGGGCCTGGGGCGCATCGTGCGCGTGGGTGCTTGCGAGGCGACGGGTAATGTGGCCGATCGCATCGATATCGACTGCTCCGCCGCGGCGGGCGCAGGCCAGGGCCGTGTGGGCGTCATGCGCCTCGACGACGGCGAGATGTTTTACGCAACCATCAAGAGCGGCGAGTAGCGCGCGGCGCGTAACGAGCGGGCGCGCGGGCACTTCGCCCGATGTTCGGGCTGGTCGGCAGCGTGCTCGGTGTACATGCGTGCGCTGCCGCCCGTACGTTGTGCCACGCGTGATCAGCGGTTGAGAAACGGGTTGCGGTCCCGTGCGATGGCGTGCTGGATACGGATGTATTCGAGCACTAGGAGCACGAGCAGAAGCACCATGGTGCCAAGGTAGCTCGCCACGGCTCCCGTGAGGCCGATGAGATTCACAAGCACAAGCGATAGAGCGAGCGATGCCGCCGTTGCGATGAGATAGAGCTTCATCACGCCCTCCTGCCGCCTCAGGATGGTGATGACCGCGTAGAGAAAGTCGATGGCTGCCGTGACGCCACCGGCGATAACCATGAGGGTGGCGAGCACGGCAAAGCGCCCAAAGTCCACGCCGTAGAGCACGCTCATGACAGGAAGCCCCAGGCCCTGCATGAAGAGGGCCATAACGATGGTGATGAGGGCGATTACGCCCATCACCGCGGCGACGATGAGGTTGAAGCGACGTCGCCGGCGAGGGCTCGCCCAGATGCTCGTCAGGCGCAGGAGCTGCGGCTTGTAGAGCGCGCCAACGGTAAGAAGGATTCCCTGAGCGGGGAAGTAGAGAGCGTTGAAGTAGAGCTGGTTCTCGTAGGCAAGAGCGCCCTCCATCACGAACTTGGGGATGCTCTCGATGAGGTTGAAGAGAAAGAGCGCGCAGAACAGGGGGAAGCACTGGCGGAAGAGGAGCGCGACTTCGTCGGTATGCGGCGGCCGCGACTTCTCGGTCTCGAGCAGGGCCAGCGGGGCGGTAAGAAGTGCAAAGCTCGCCACTGCGACGATGGCCATCACGACCGAGGCAACGCCGAGGTTGCGCGTGACAAAGAGGGCGAGCGCGAAGGCTCCCACCGTGGCGGCTGAGCGAACGGTCTGTGAGATGCCGGCGAGGTAGAGCTTGTCGGCCTGTTGGAGCCTGCCCTCATAGACGTCGGCCACGCCGTCGATGAGTTTGTAGATGAACACGCCGAGGCAGATGGTTGCCATGTAGCCGTCGTAGCCGCGAACAGAGACGTAGGCAACACCCGCCACGCCCGCGAGTATCGCCACCAGCCAGCGGTGAATCTGATAGGAGGAGAAGGCGCACGCCTCATCGAGGTCAGAGACCTGGAAGTTTCGCACGCCATAGTAGGTCGCGATCATAAGGAGGGTACCCACGATGAAAGCCATCGAGAACATGCCCGCCTCCTCGACGCCGGCGAGCTGCGTTGCCACCACGGTGAGGAAAGGGAACGTGAGGCCCCAGACCGAGGTGCCCACGGTGTTCCAGACGTAGTCACGCCGGGTGCTGTGCGACTCGTAGAGTTCCTCCTGCTCGCTGAGCGATCCCTGGTAGACGGACTCAAGCAGACGCGTCCACCATTGGTTGGCAAGACG
>CASELS010000043.1 GCA_949288855.1 uncultured Collinsella sp.
CGGGTACCGCAACGCGCAGGTGAGCGTACTTGCGCCCACGGGTACCATCTCGTTTGCCATGGACTGCGGCGCCACCTCCATCGAGCCGTTCTTCAGCCACATGATCTACAAGAAGCTCTCCGGCGGCGGCTTCATGACGCTTGCGAACCCCGTCATCGGCGATGCCCTGGCGCACCTGGGTTATACCGATGAGGAGGTGGTGGACATTCTCGCCTACGTCCAGGCGACCGACGATGACGGCATGATCGTCGACGGCAAGATCGAGGGCGCGCCGCACCTCAAGCCCGAGCATCTACCCATCTTCGACACCGCCAACACCTGCGGCACCGGTGAGCGCTATATCGATCCCAGGGGCCACGTCCTTATGGTTGCCGCGCTTACGCCGCTTGTCTCGGGCGCCATTTCCAAGACGGTGAACCTGCCCCATTCCGCCACGGTCGACGACTTCAAGGACGTCATCATGCTCTCGTGGCAGACGGGGTGCAAGGGCATTACGCTGTATCGCGATGGGTCCAAGAACGCCCAGCCGCTCAACAACTCGCTCGTGGATGACGATGCCGACCGCGACCTCGGCGACCTTTCCTATGCGGATCTCCTCGCCTATGCGCGCTCGGCAAAGGAGCAGATCGTGCGCGATGCCCCGGCACGTGCCGCGGAGCGCCGTCGCATCATCGGTATCCGCAACGGCCACACCCATCTGGCACAGATTGACGGCGTCAAGATCTACACCACGGTCAACCGCAACGAGGACGGCGAGATTGCCGAGCTCTTTGTGACAACTGACCGCGAGGGCACTACCATTATGGGCCTGCTGAACTCGCTCTCCAAGACCATCTCGGTCATGCTCCAGTACGGCATTCCCGCCGAGCGCATCTCCAAGATGCTGCGAGGGCAGATGTACGAGCCCTACGGCTTTGTCCAGAGCCATCCCAACATCAAGTACGTGACGTCCATCTCAGACCTTATCTCCAAGGTGATCGATATCGAGCTTGGCGATTACTCACGCGTGCAGGTAAAGCCCGAAGGCTGGGGACAGATTGCCGGAGCCACGCCGGCGCCGGCAACCGCGCCCGTTGCCGTGGAGCCCGCTTTTGACGAGGAGCCCGTTGCGACGGAGGAGGAGCTGAACCGCCTTACGGCCGTAAAGGAGCAGGAGCTCGAGGAGGAGACCGGTCAGGTCGATACCAAGGACTTCTTCACGGCGGCATTTGTGAACGAGGCGGTGCACGACACCGCAATCCACGGCGAGCGCCTCTACGACGGCAGCGTCTGCCCTAACTGCGGCAGCTCCCGTATGGTGCAGAACGGGACCTGCAAGGTCTGCATGGACTGCGGGACCACAACCGGCTGCAGCTGATTGCCCTAGGCGCCGAGTTCTAGGGTGTAGATGCGCCCGCCCTCCTCGGTGAGGCGAAGCTCGGAGCCCACGAGTTCTATCCCGGTGACGGTGCCTTCCTCCTGTGTTGGTTCAGAGGGAAGGGAGCCGTCACCGGGAATGAAGCTTTGCAGGTAGAAGCTGCCATTGAGGTTGGATACGACGTAGATGACACCGTTATAGGTGGCCATGCCCACGGGTTCTCCGGTCACAAGGAAGACCGTCAGGGGGTCGGCGCTAGAGCCGATGTTTTGCCGGGCGAGGGCATAGTCGCCCTCAGGCGTCATCTCAAACGAGTAGGTGAAGCCGATAACGTCGAGCGTCCCCGAAGCGTCAGCGGTGGCGGATGCTGTGGTGGCGGTCTGGTCTGTGGCGGTGATTTCATCTACCACGGGCTCGTCTGCCATGAAGGCGCGCAGGACCGCGCCGCCCACAAACCAGATGAGCGCGCAGGCGAGCGCGATGCCTATGACCGTGCCCGCTATCGCGCCGGCATGACCGCTCGACTTCGAGCGACCTAGCGTTTCTGCACGCGCACGACCGACGCCGGCGGCAGCCTGGCGCTGGCGCGTACGCTCTCTCGTATCGACGGTGCGCGCAGCGCGATGGGCGGCATCGGCGGCATTGATGGGCGCGTGCGCGCCCCGCGGTGTCGCGGCATGGCGCGGGACGGTCCTCTTTGCGTGCTTGGCTTCGGTCACGGTGTACTCCCAAATGGTTTCAGGCGCCTCGCCTGTCAGTCAGGCGCTCCTAAGGGTCGAAACGCCCCTAGGAATCGAAGCGATCCGCCGCCTCCTGCAGAAGCTCGATGATGGGGAGGTGCTGCGGGCAGACGCTCTCGCACTGGCCGCAGGCGATGCAGTCGCTCGCGCGCCCGCTCCCCGCGTCGACGATGCTCTGGTAGAGGCTCTTGGGGCTGCTGTCCTTGGGATAGCGCCGTGCGATGTTAAGGGCGCGGAACACCTCGGGGATGTTGATGTGCTGCGGGCAGCCGTCGGTGCAGTAGCGGCACGCCGTGCAGGCGACCTGGGGCATATCGAGCATCTTCTTGACGACGTCGGCAAGAACGGCTCGCTCGTCTGCGGTGAGCGCCTCGAAGAGCGAGAAGGTCTCGATGTTCTCTGCCATCTGCTGGGGTGTGGACATGCCCGACAGGATGGTCATGACGCCGTCGAGCGAGCCCACGTAGCGCAGCGCCCATGAGGCGGGCGACGCGCCGGGGCGCGCGGCGTCGAGCATGGCGGCGAGCTCGGGGTCGATGTCGGCGAGCTTGCCACCCTTGACAGGCTCCATCACGATGATGGGAATCTGCCGCTCATGCAGGATCTTATACAGGCGCTCCGACTGTACGAGCGGGTTCTCCCAGTCGGCGTAATTCAGCTGGATCTGGACGAACTCCACCTCGGGGTGACGGTCGAGCACCTCCTCGAGCAGCTCGGGCGTGCCGTGGAACGAGAAGCCAAAGTGGCGGATGAGGCCGGCGGCCTTTTTCTCGAGTGCCCAGTCAAAGCAGTCGAAGCGCTCGTAAGTGTCGTAGTTCTTGCCGTTTTCCACGCTATGGAGCAGATAGAAGTCAAAGTACCCGGCACCGGTGCGCTCGAGTTGTTCGTTAAAGATGCGGTCGCGGTCCTCGGCGCTCTCCATTGCCCAGGCGGGGAGCTTGGTCGCAAGCATAAAGGCCTCGCGCGGGTAACGCTCCACAAGCACTTGCTTGACGGCGTTCTCGGACGTGCCGCTATGGTAGACGTAGGCGGTGTCGAAGTAGTTGAAACCCGCGGCAAGGGAGGCGTCGACCATCCCTTTGACAGTTTCGATGTCGATGGCGCCATCCGTCTCTGGTAGACGCATGAGCCCGAATCCCAGCTTGGGCATCTGCGCGATCTCGGTTGCGTTCATGGAGACTCCCCTCTCTTGTGCTACGTATCCGATGGTACCCCGCAAACGGCGGGGGCATCGCGTCATGACGCGGACGTGTTCCAAGCGATAAACGCCCAGCGCATGATGCGCTCATGGTCGAGCATATAGCGGCCCTGCGGTTTGCCCTTTTGACCTGGTTTTCCCGCTTCCGGGTTCTCGACCATGTGTGCGGCGAGGTAGCTTCTGAGCTCGTCGACGCGCCCCTCGTTGCCGCCTTCGAGCATGCGCGAAAAATCTTGCACACCGTCTTCAAGCGAATCGAAGGTGTCACGCCTTGGCGAGGTGATGTAGCGCACCTCGGGATAGCGGCCGAGGCCCACGAGGATGTTGAAAGCGTAGACGTAGTCGCGACTCTCGGTCACCGAGGCGCCGATCGCGGCCATGATGGTGGTGTCGACGCGCGGGCTCGCACCGGTCACAAGTGTGATGCAGCAACGGCGTCGTGTGGATCGGTCGAGTTTGATGAGCGCATCGGCAAGATCGCGCGTAGCGATAGAGCGGCTCGCAAAGGCAACATCGACCGACTTGGGCGCGATACCCGCCGCCTGCCAGTCCTCGTCCCAGGCGAGCAGATGCTCCTCCACAAGGTCGTCAACCCCGTAGTGGGCGCATCCCTCGGCGAGGACGTCGAGCATGGCGCGCGAGAAGTCGCAGGCAACAACGGGATGCCCCACCTGTGCGAGCGGGATGGCGAGCGTGCCGCCGCCGCAGCCCATGTCGAGCACGCGCTCGCCGGGGCGAAGCGCGGCGAGGGCGAGAAAGTCTTGGGCGTAGGGGTGCGTCTCACGCGGGCGGAAGTGCTTTGCGCGGCCGTTCCACCAGCTCGGATCGTCGGGGGAGCGTCGCATCGTCTGAAGCGCCTTCCACTCCTCGTTCCAATCGGTGGTGATGAGGGTGGCTTCGGGGCGAGAGGCGTCTGTTGCCCCCTGTGTCCCGTTCTGCTTGTGAAGCGGCATGAAACGCACTACCTCCCTGAGGTTGCCACGGTACAATAACCCCGATTATAAATCGCGAGCGAAAGCGAGCCGCATCATGGCTATCACCCCGCAAGAGATCGCCGAGACCCGTGGCATGGTTGCCGAGCAGAACCTCGACATCCGCACCATCACCATGGGCATCTCGCTCATGGGCTGCGCCGACGAGAACCTCGAGCGCATGGCCACCAAGGTCTACGACCATGTGACGTCGACGGCCGAGCACCTGGTCGAGACGGCGGAGAACCTCCAGCACGAGTACGGTATTCCCATCGTGAACAAGCGCGTGTCGGTCACCCCCGTCGCCCAGATTGCCGCGGCGTGCAAGGACGAGGACCTGACGCCGCTCGCGCATGCACTCGACCGTGCGGCCGAGACCCTCGGCATCGACTACCTCGGCGGCTACTCCGCGCTCGTGCACAAGGGTATCGGCGATGCCGACCGTCGCCTTATGAACTGCATCCCCGAGGCGCTTGCGGCCACGAGCCGCGTGTGCTCGAGCGTGAACGTGGCGAGCTTGCGCGCGGGCATCAACATGGACGCGGTGCTCAAGGTCGCCGAGATCGTCCGCCGCTCCGCCGAGCTCACCGCTGACGCTGATTCGGTGGGTGCTTCCAAGTTTGTGGTCTTTGCCAACATGGTGGAGGACTCGCCCTTCATGGCCGGTGCCGTTCACGGCTCCGGTGAGGCCGACGCAGTCATCAACGTGGGCGTTTCCGGCCCTGGCGTCATGGCCGCCGCGCTCGAGGAGCTTCCCGAGAGCGCGAGCATGATG
Organism: uncultured Collinsella sp.; assembly: GCA_949288855.1. GTDB lineage: Bacteria > Actinomycetota > Coriobacteriia > Coriobacteriales > Coriobacteriaceae > Coprousia. Next base: position 5,042 of record CASELS010000043.1, read on the forward strand.
GAGGTCGCCGAGAAGATCAAGCAGACCGCGTTCAAGATCACCCGCGCAGGCGAGCTCATGAGCCGCGAGGCCGCGCGTCGTCTGGGCGTGGAGAAGGGCATCGTCGACCTGTCGCTCGCGCCTACGCCCGCCATCGGCGACTCGGTTGCGCGCATCCTGGAGATTATCGGCGTCGGCACCTGCGGTGGCCCGGGCACCACGGCCGCGCTCGCGCTCTTGAACGACTGCGTCAAGAAGGGCGGCGTCATGGCAACGTCGAGCGTCGGCGGTCTTTCGGGCGCCTTCATCCCCGTGTCTGAGGATGCGGGCATGATCGCCGCCGCCGAGGCCGGCGCGCTCACGCTCGAGAAGCTCGAGGCCATGACCTGCGTCTGCTCGGTTGGCCTCGACATGATCGCCATCCCCGGCGATACGAGCGTGGAGACCATCGCCGGCATCATCGCCGACGAGATGGCCATCGGCGTCATCAACAACAAGACCACCGCGGTGCGCATCATCCCGGCCATCGGCAAGGGCGTGGGCGAGTCCGTTGAGTACGGCGGTCTCTTTGGTCGCGCACCCATCATGCCGGTCAACAGCCACGCGGGCACCGTGTTTGCCCACCGTGGCGGCCGCTTCCCGGCGCCGCTGAACTCGCTCAAGAACTAGGGACGCCATCCTAGGGCGGTGCATTTCAAGCGTCACTGGGACCGATTATATTCCGTATCGAACGGCCGCCTTGCCAGAGGCGGTCGTTTCCGTATACGCGTGAGGTCTTGCCCATAGCGCCCGGTACGGCGCGGCTCCTCGACGTTGGAATTGGGCGTTGTGGTCAAATCGCCCCGCGAGAGGGCAGCGCGCGTATTCAAGCGTGACGAGCTCGGTCGTCATCGGCAGGATTTTCTGCGCACATGGTGCGCGATGCGGCGCGCTATCGCGTATATGGCAGCATTTCTGAGCCGATTTTGCGGTTAGCTGAGAAAAGAAGAGATGTCAAATGCCCTCTCGCAGGGTGATTTGACCATCTTGGCAGAAGCGAATGGGGCAGGTTTGGGGTGCTCGCCGATGGGATAGTATGCGTCAGATAGAATATGAAAATAAATAATGAAAAACATTAAATAGTTGCTATAATCAAATTGAACATAGGCGGAAGGAGGAGTCATGACGACGAGCAACCTATTCGGGACCATGCATGTTGAGGAAGAGGTGCGCAAGCGCGTGCTCGTGCGCATTCGCCAAGCCTCGCGCATTGCAGCCGTGATATGCGCAGCAGGGGCAGTCCTTTGTTGTATGAGAGTCCTGCTGCCGGTCGTGAAGATGACGCAGGCGCTGTTGACCTCTTCGGGTGTTTCACTCGATGAGACGGCGGACGGAAATCGTGTCATCTTTATCGCCTCTCCTGTGATTGAGATATGGGATACGAACGGGCTTCTCGTTGGGGCACTCCATATCCCCGACTCGTTGGAGGCCTTGCTCGCAACGGCTGGATTGATTGTTGCGGCGCTTCTGTTTGCCGACATCTCTCGCACCGGCAGGCCGTTTGAGAAAACAGCAGAGCGAAGGCTGAGACTTATCGGCATCACCTGTCTTCTGGTGGCGATTGTGCCCTCTGTAGCTGGTGGATTGTATATCACGCTTAATTACGGGCAATTCGATTTGGGCCTTTTGATAGCAGAGGGCGCCATACCGCGGGCTCAGCATTTTGCCATCGGTGTATTGGGCATCTTGATTCTTACCTTTGCACCTATCATTACGTACGGACAGATTCTGCAACGGCAGGACGACACCTTACTGTAGGGGACAGCCATGATTGTTATGAGACTCGATCGCATGCTTGCAGACCGCAAAGTGTCATCTAAAGAGCTTGCGGAGCGCATTGGGATATCGCCCGTGAACATATCGCGCATCAAGACGGGAAAGATCAACGCAATCCGGTTCTCGACGCTCGAGGCAATATGCGAGGTGCTTCGCTGCCAACCGGGGGATCTGCTCGAGTTTATCCCCGACGCCGAGGTTGCCAGTGTGCTCGGTATCGCAGCGCCCCACACGGAGGCGGCGCGCGTTCAAGCAACTGGGCCTGTGGTAGAAGGACCTGAGGCGGAGGGTACCGCCACGGGCGTTGTCCACGGCGATGCGGCAGGACCTTCTGCCGACATCGGTCTTGCGGGGGCATAAGCGCGAGCGGGGCGCGCTAGTCCACGGTGATGAACTGGTCCGCGATGTCGAGGTCCGACTGCTGGTTGCAGCGAGAGCGAACCCACGTGAGGACGCCCGCCTGCGAGAGGACGCGTTCATTCTCCGGCGTGTCGGCGATGCTTGCTATCGCCTTGTCTGCAAGCGGCAGGAACTCCCAATCGACAAGGGCGACGTGACGCTTGAGGTGCTTGTCGCGAATCGCGCTCTTTACCAGTGATTTGACAGCGCCGCCATCGTTTGCATCACCGCCTTCGTGGAGGTAGCCGCGCCACGACGCTGCAAAGTCCTGTGCCAGGTCGCCCCACGGCCGCGTAATGTAGCCCGAGGTCACCATGTATGCGTTCCAGCGAAGATGCTCGAGCTGGCCAACGAGGTCCCGCAGGACGGCACGGTCCTCATCGGTGAGTGCACTGCGCCCGTCGCGCGCGGCAAGAGCATGCGCCTGCTCGTTCCAGAACAGGCGCTCCGCACCGATGAAGTCAGCGGTGGCACGGCTCGATTCGCGGTCGTAGAGGGTGAGTGCGGGGTCATCCCAGGCGCTTTGCGCGCGCGAGAGATACGGCTCGTTGGCGGCATCGTCGAATAGGTCAGGCTTGGCGGAGCTGTCCGCATAGCGGAGGTTCACCATCATGGCGCGCCGGTCGATGGAGCGGTGGAGCACCAGACTCGATTGCATGCAGTCGGCGGTGCTTCCGTAGATGAGAACGCGCTTGAGGTCCTCGGCATGCGCCCGCTCGCGCCCGCCGTAGCTGTTTTCCCATACAAACCCGGGGTGTTCCGACTCATCGAACTGCACGTATACCGGTCTTATGGCCGGGCAGCGCCGTTCGAGCGCGCGATGCCAGACCTCACGCTGTGAGGGCGCGCGACCCTCGTCAGGCTCGGTGTTGATTACCAGCGTGACACCGTCGGCGTCAAGCGGCGTCTGTTCGATCATGTCGAGTTTGCTGGAGAAGAAGGCGAGCGTAGCCGGCGGCGTGAGACGCGCTTGCTGTTCTGCGGACTTGCCCGAGATGGTGGTCGTATCAAGATCGTCGGGGAAGAGCGCGGGATACGCGCGCCTGAGGCGGCGCTCTATGCGGCCGGCCTTGGCGCTCGCGATGACGATACGGGGTTGGCGCGGTTGTGCGGTGAGGTCATCGCCTACCAAGAGCGCCTGTCCGTTGCGCACCAGGTAGACGATGGTGAGTACCATGCGCTCGACGTCGTTGCCCATGACCATAGCCGTGAGGGGGCGGGTGCCGATGCCAATATCGGCGCCCTGCGGCGGCAGGAGCTGGCGAACGAGCTGGCGTACCCTGATCTCCTCGACGCTATAGGAATAGAGGTCAGAGGGGTTATCGATGCCGCTCGGATGGCTGGGCGCATCGCTTGCGGGCTCTGCGCCGTCAAGGGCGCGCTCCCAGTCCTCGTTGCGCCACGAGGAGGCGCGGTCGGGATGATAGAGCGCAACGGTGACGCGTCCGTTGCGAAAAACAGCGATGTATATCGACCGCTCGCGCCTGCGCTTCTGCGTCTTGCCGGGCGCCTTGCCAAGATGGCGTGCGATGGAGGCAAGCTCCTGCAAGGCACGCTCACGATCAGTTGCCTCAGTATGGCCGGCGGCAGAGATGCGCCAGGTCGCATGGGAGGGATCGTCCCCGCTCAGACGGAAGATGATGGCTGGCGGGGTGGACGTTGCACTCTCGCTCGCGCCGTTGATGAAGCGCTCGGCGTGCACGGCCATAGGCTCGCTTGCGTGCACGATGAGGACGTCCCCAAAATGCCCCTGAGTAAGGCTCAGGTGTGTCGAGAACCCGGTGAACAGCGTGAGGGCGAATTCTGCGGTAAGGGCGAGCGACAGGAGATTGCCAAGTTCAAAGAGGGCGTGCAAGGCAAAATGCCCCGGGTTGGCGGCAATCCAGGCGAGACCGGCGGCATCTCCTGCCGCATCGGGAAAGAGGGCAAAACCGTTGCCACCCAGAAACGCCGCGCCCGCCATGCCGAGTGAGGTGAGTGCGGCGGTCGCCGAGGTGGCAAACGAGGAGAGAAGGCTGGCGCCGGCGGCATCGGTCTCAAACAGGAGCTGCTTGGCAAAGCAGATGAGGGCGACGGCGATGAAGGTGGCGACAAACACGCGCGGTCGCCTGCCGTGGTCGAGCCGGTCATGCAAGAGATACACCGCTCCGGCAACTATCGTGAGCGCCGCTATCGTGCCTAATACGGTACCAATGATCGGCAGATTGCCCATATCAAACCCCCGCCCCGTGAACATGCGATTGCGCCCGCAGGACGCATCGCAGAGCGCCGTTCCCGTTAGATAGCTCTATCTTACGCGCTTGCCCGTTGTCTGTCCGTTATGCGATGCAGATAGCAAAACGCCCGCTCACCGAGAAGGTGGGCGGGCGCTGAACGTCGAGGGTGCCCCCAGCGGGATTCGAACCCGCGATATCCACCTTGAAAGGGTGGCGTCCTAGGCCGCTAGACGATGGGGACAGGGAATCTGAGTATACCAGAGCGCGCGAGCAGGGCAAGGGAGATGCGCGAACCTACGCGACCGCCTCACCGAGGGCGGCGGCGATGCGGGCGGCATGGCGCTCGGCGGGGGAGAGCCGCTGGCGCGCCGAGAGGATGGTGTGCGTGCGGCAGTAATCGGTGCAGAGGTCGCAGCCGGCGCAAGCGTCTGCATCGATGGTGCAGGTAGGCGGCGTGAACGAGAGTGCCGGGCATCCGGTGATCTGGTTGCAGCGCTGGCAACCCATGCAGGCAAAGGTGTTCACCTCGGCGGGCTCAAAGGCGTCGCGCATGAGCTGGGCGCAGGGCGAGACGAAGATGAGGGCATGCACGCCGGGTGCATCGAGCGCCTCAAACACAGCGCCCGAGCTCGCGAGGGTGTCAAAGGGGTCGAGCGCGCGCACGTCGGCGCGGCCAAGTGCGCGGGCACGGTCAGCAAGGGTGGCGAGCGCGCCCTCGGCAAGCGAGGCCTTGCTCGAAGCGAGCACCACAAGCAGCACCGTCTCACCCTCGCGCGCCAAATGAGCGAGCGAGCCGGCGGCGTCGTCTGCCAAAAGGGCCCGATCGGTCACAAAGTGCGCGCAGACGCGAGCGGGCGTATCCTCGTCGCCGGTGGGAACTTGCTGACGGTAACGGGGAAGGAGCGCCGCCTCGCCCCCGGGACAGGTGGTTGCAGCCGGGTGCAGAGGACCCACGGCGGCGCATCCGGCGTCTCCGCAGAACACGCGCCCGCGCCCGCGGCCAACGGCGTCTTTCACCACAACAAAGGCAGCACGGTGGGGGCATCCTGGGCAGGCGATGCCCGTCTGGGGCTTATGCATGGGGATCGTCCTTTCCGTCGACGGGCTCGCGCGAGATGAGCTCGAGGTCAAAGGTGAGCTTGCAGCCTGCCATGGGGTGGTTGAAGTCAAACACGGTCTCGCCGTCATCCTGAACGCGCACGACGCGTGCGAGCCGCTGCTCGCCCTCGCCGTTCATAAGGTAGATGAGCTGGCCCACCACAAGGTCGTCGTAGTTGGGAATCTCAACGGTCGGCATGGTGTAGAGGAGCTCCGGGCGGCGCTCGCCGTAGGCTTCACGCGGCTCAAGCGTGACGGTCTTCTTCTCGCCGGGCATCATGCCGGCGACTGCGGCCTCAAAGCCGGGGACGACCTCGTGGGCGCCCTCGATATAGGTAAGCGGCGCGCGGCCCTCGGTGGTGTCAAAGACCCCGCCGTCCTCAAACCGTCCGGTGTAGTGGACGGTCACTTTGTTGGTAAGGGAGAAGTTCGCCATCGTGCTCCTCGATTGCAAATCATTGCCGGTAACTTATCCACTATAGCCCAAAGCAGGGCTTCTCCGCGCGAGGACCGGAGCATCGCAACGCAGGGGGTGGGGCCGCGGCGTGCGGCGGACGAGGTTGCGCTAGAAGCCGTTGCGTGCGGCGAAGGACTCCGAGCTGTCAAAGATGCCCTCGACGCCCTCTGCCCACGCGGCAAAATCTGGCGTGTCCGCGATGATGCCGTCTGCCTCCCATACGGCTTGATGAGTGAGGTCCCACGAGGTCGTAGGCGCAGGGCGTACGGGCAGATACGGGTCGAGGTAGGTGGGGTTGAGCAAAAAGAACGCTCCGCCGTCGCAACGTGCGGCAAAGTCGCGCAGGGCGCGTTTGGCGGCGCGCTGTTTATCGAGCTTGTAGAGCAGGATCGTGCGCGCAAGGAGGTACCAGGGGGAGTCGTCCACCGCAAGGTTGTCGGTCGCGGGCCCCGCTGCCTCGAGCTCGTGCACAAAGGAGAAGAAGCCCTCTTCGTCCTCAAGACGGGCGAGGGCGAGCAGGATCGTGCCCTCGGCATGGTTGGGATAGCCTGTCGCCACGCGCACCATGCGCGCGTAGGAGAGCGCCACACGGTAGCGCGCGCTCGCAAGGCAGAGGCTCGACAGCGCCTCGAGCGTATGTAGCCAGCCCACAACCTCCGGCTCGCTTGCCGTGCGCTCCGCCGCGCTCATGCCGAGCTCCTCAAGTGAGGCCGCCGACCAGTAGTGCGGGGCCTCGAGGTCAAAGCCCTGGACGTTAGCGGTAAGGTGCGCGCGCGTCGTGCCCTCGAGCTTGAGGAGGTCCGCAAGGGCGCTGTCTAGGGGCACGTCGGCGAGCATGATGGTGCAGAGCTGCGCATCGATGCACAGGCGATCGCGCTCGGCAATATGGGCAAACGCGATGCGCGACTCGCCAAAGAGCTGGGCGCGCCGGCGCTCAAACTCCTCGTCGGGCAGGTCCTCCATATCTGCCATGTGCTTGCGCATGCGCTCGTGCGTCTGCATATAGGCAAGCAGCGCTTGGGCATGGGGCTCGGTTGCGTACTTCTCGGGCCGGGCGGCGATGTCGTCGTGGACAAGCGTACGTGCCGCGGGCGTGAGGTCGGGATGTGCGACGAGATAGCGGCGCTCGAGGTAGGCGCTCAGATAGGCACGCGGGTCCATCAGTTATCGCCCCCGGGGCGCCCGCGGCGCACCACCCCCGGCGTTGGCACGTCGAGTGAGGAGAGCTCCTCCTGCACGAGCGGGTGCGTGGCGATCCACGTGGCGAGCGAGGCGTTGTCGGGCGCGCCGAGCCCCTCCTGCAGAAGCGGCGTGGCCTCCGAGAGCGCCAAGATCAGCTCGTCCTCGCTGCCGGGCAGCACATGCACACGTGCAAAGACGCCCTCGGGAAACTCCGCTTGGTAGTAAAGGGGCTGAGCGCTGCGCGGATACGTTTTCATAAGCGAGCGCAACGACCTTGTTGCGCCGGCAAAGTCGAGGTCGTGGTAGGCGCAGGCGAGCTCGGCGATAATCGACCATGCATCGAGGGTGCGCTCGGGCTTTGCCTGACGGCGCCTAAACGGTATGGGCGGCAGGTAGGCGGCCGCGTGCGTGCGTCTGAATTGGGCGAGCTCCTCACGCGTCGTCTCGAGTTTGGCGAGGGCGAGCTCGGCGGTATGACGCACCTCGCCCGGATCGTCGGGAGCCGCCTTGAGGCAGTCCTCGGTGCAGGTAAGTGCGAGGCGGTATTTGCCCGCAATGAGCGCGTGGCTGGCGAGTGCCCCGAGCCAGCGCAGGTACGGGCGTTGCCCGAGGTCGAGGGCAAACTCGCGGTCGTAGGGGTCGGTCGCCTCGGCGCGCATGCGCGCAAGGTCGCGCTCCACCTCGGGGCGGTGCTCGATCAGGTAGGCGACGTACTCATCGTTGGACGCCGCGCTAAGGGCGGCGAGCATGCGCTTTGCGTCCCAGTTGCCGGGGTCGAGCTCGCAGGCCTCTTGGAGCTGGTGCTCGGCCTGCACGGTTACGCGCTCGGCCTCCGCATCGTCGGCAATAAAGGGGGCACGGTAGTCGACGGCCTCCGTCGCCGCGGCAACCAGATGGAACGAGCGGTCGCGGTCGTGCACGATGAGCTGCGCAGGGTCGCTATGGTAGGCGTCCATGCAGCGCTGGACAACGGCCTCGTTTTCCAGCGGATAGATGTGCCCACGGCGAAGCGTCTCGAGGGTGAGGCGCAGGCAATCTTCTTGTATGGGGTCGAACGCCATAGCGCCTCCCTTCAGATTCGTTTTAGCGGGACGCGCATCAAAGTGCAGTGCGGCTTGGGTCCCGTGAATCGGATAGCGTACCACACCAGTGTACGCGCTTCATGAAGGTTCACGGGAACGGCGCTGCTACATGAGCTGGGCGGCATCCGCTTCGTCCTCTACGACCTCGATCACCATACCGTGGGGCAGGCACACGATCTGTTCGCCGGCAGAAGCGATGGGGTCGTGTTCAACGCAGATCTGGTTGTCGCAGTCTGCTCGCACAACATCCACCTTGCCTCCCGAGATGGCTACGTCATTGGTGCCCTCAGAGGTTTCTACGGTATAGGTGACCTCAGTGTTTAAGGGGTCGGCGCGATAGAAGCCCTCGCGTGTCTGACAGACGACCATGAGTGTATCTTGCGCAGGCGCAGGTGCGAGCGTGGTTACGGCAAACCAGACGAGGGCACCCGCTGCGGCGAGCGCCGCCACGGCGATGAGCACGCGATCTCCCGGCTTGAGTTTTGCCACGGTTCCTCCCCAAAATGCCTTACCGTCATCTATTTGCTGCCATCCATAGTACCCGTATCAAACCTTAAGCTTCAAAACCGCATAGAGAAGGCGTGCCGACGGTACAATCCCTAACAAAAGCCCTGCGCAGGTGCGGGGTACGGCGACGACGGCCCTTGGGTGGCCGGCGCGCCACGAGGGATGCCACGGCTCGGCCGGGCATCGGCAAGGAGGTTCCCATGGGACGTTTTACCAACCCGCGTGACCTGTATTTTGGCGAGGGCGCTCGTCATGAGGTGAAAAACCTAAAAGGCAAGCGCGCCATGATCGTCACCGGTGGCGGCTCCATGCGCCGCGGTGGCTTTTTGCAGGACGTTGAGGCAGACCTCAAAGAGGCCGGGTTTGAGGTCGAGATTTTCGAGGGCGTTGAGTCCGACCCGTCGGTCGACACGGTGATGCGCGGTGCCAAGGCCATGGAGGCCTTCCAGCCCGATTGGATTATCGGCATCGGCGGCGGCAGCCCCATCGACGCCGCCAAGGCGATGTGGCTCTTCTACGAGTACCCGAACGAGACCTTTGAGGAGGCCATCGTCCCGTTCAGCTTCCCGGAGCTTCGCACCAAGGCCCGCTTCTGCGCCATCGCCTCCACCTCCGGCACGGCGACGGAGGTGACGGCGTTCTCCGTCATCACCGATTACGAGAAGGGCATCAAGTACCCGCTCGCCGACTTCAACATCACGCCCGATGTGGCCATCGTCGACCCCGAGCTCACCTACACCATGCCCAAGAAGCTCTGCGCACATACCGGCATGGACGCGCTCACCCACGCTATTGAGGCCTACGTCTCCACCGCGGGCTCCATGTTCACCGACGCCAACGCGCTGCATGCCATCCGCGAGATCGTCGCGTGGCTGCCCAAGTCCTACGAGGGCGATCACGAGGCGCGCCAGCACATGCACGAGGCACAGTGCATCGCCGGCATCGCCTTCTCGAGCGGTCTTCTGGGCATTGTGCACTCCATGGCGCACAAGACCGGCGCCGCCTTTACGGGCGATCACATCATCCACGGTTGCGCCAACGCTATGTACCTCGGCAAGGTCATTCAGTTCAATGCCAAGGACGCGCGCGCCAAGAGCCGCTACGCCTACATCGCGCGCGAGGTGCTGCACCTCGCCGGCGAGACCGAGGACGAGCTCGTGGCGTCCCTCGTCCAGTGCATCCGCGAGTCGGTGATTGACTACGCCGAGTTCGAGGAGAAACGTGCTCGCGTTGCCGTCGACGCCATCGGCGACGCCTGCACCGGCTCCAATCCGCGTCAGCCCACGCCTGAGGAGATGGAGAAGCTCCTCGAGTGCGTCTACAACGACGTGGACGTGGACTTCTAAGCGAGGTTTCGACTCCCACCGAGAGGCCCCGGAGGGTTCCCTTCGAAACGTCCTCGCCGCTTTGCGGCTGCGGAATGTTTCTCAGGGATACCCTCCGGGGCCTCTCTGCGTTTCACCAGTGCCTGAGAGAGGGTTCAGTCGATTGCAGCATCTATTCTTTGTCATCGAAAACCCGGAAAAGATGCAATTCTATCCGGAACAATGGCCGGAAAAGATGCAATTCCATCTGGAACAATGGCCGGAAAAGTTGCAATTCTATCTGGAACAATAGGCTGAATAGTTGCATCCTCGAGCCGGGACTGCGCGAAGTGTTCGAAGGCTCTATCGATGCGGATTTCATCTTCCGTCGGATATCCCTGGTAAAAGAGGACGCTCGTTTCGTGCCCGGAGAGACATTACTGTTCCTAGACGAGATTCAGTGGTAAAGGCTGGACGAGGGGCACGGTCTCGGGCCCCCGCTCGATGTGCGGCGCATACCATTCGTGGCGCCCTTCCTTGTTCGCTGATAGAGGGTAGGGTACCATGAATCAAATAGTGCAAAAATGCACTTCATGCAGCCTATTCGTAGCCCAACCCGAGAAGGGGGCTTTCCATGCTTTCCCGTCTTCGTGCTCGTCTTGCAGTCGTTGTCGCGTCGTTGCTCGTGGTCATGGGCACTCTTGTTGCCGCGCCGCAGCCAGCCTTTGCAGTTGCGACTCATAACGAGGCGGGCGAGTGGTTCTACAACAACGTGTTGGACGAGGGCCAGAAGCTCGCCTACGATCAGGTTCTCGAGCAGGTGCAAACAGATCCGACCATCCTCATGGACGGTGACGACCCGAGTAAGGTCACCATCAGCATTCCGGTGGACAAGGCTGGCTCCGGCCCCGCCTGGCTTCCTGCGATCATGAACGCTTTCACGCGCGACCATCCCGAGTACTTCTGGATTAACGCCGGCCAGCTCGCCTGGACGCGTACCGCGGACGGCGATGCCGAGAACCCCCGCACCTATGAGCTCTCCACCAAGGTCGATGGTTTCATTTACACCGGTATCGACGAGGACGAGCTGCCCAAGATGTGGAAGGATTTCAACGCGAAGGTTGATGAGATTGTCAATGGCGCGCCTTCGTACCCGCTCGAGGCCATCACCTACTTTGACAACTGGCTCTCGCTGCATAACGTCTACAACTCCGCTGGCTTGGGTGCACTGAACATCTCGCGTTGCGCCTACAGCGGCATCATGAGCGAGAACAGTGCCGAGGACGGTCCGGTCTGTTACGGCTACGCCACCGCCCTGAAGGTCTTGCTCGATCGCAAGGGCATCAAGAACGCTTACATCGAGGGCCGGGCGTACAACGGTACAAACGGTGCTAACGGTGAGCAGCACGCGTGGAACGCGGTCGAGTATGACGGCGTCTGGTACGCCATCGATCCCACGTGGAACGACCCTAGCTACACCACGCTTGGCTCAAACCAGATTTACTTCATGGTGGGCACCGATACCGAGACCACGCCGCAGCTCCCTGGCAGGACGCAGTTCGGCGAGAATCACGTTGCGAGCGCAGTGGAGGGCTTGAGCTACGACAATCTCAAGCTTTCGGCTGATCGTCTGGCGGGGACAGCGCCGGCTGGCATCCAGGTGCTTCTGCCAGATGGGACTTCGCAGTCGGCCGATTCGTTTGAGAAAGCGATTGAAATTGCCGCCGCAAACCGCGGCACCACGATCGCCCTCTTTAAACCCGTCACGCTTGCCGGCACGGTTACCGTACCTGACGGGACAACAATCAACCTCAATTCGCAGACCGGGGCTACTGGTTCGGATACGAATACAGCGATTAATTGCAGTGAGGCTCCAGCTCTTACGGTAGAAGATGGGGCAACAGTGACAATTCTCAATCAGAATGCCACGCGCTCAGTGGGGGTGAGGGCAGAAAAGCTCGGAGCTGCCATAAAGAATGGGGGCATACTACGTCTCGGCTCGTTCGTTACCATTCAAAACAAGAGCACGGGCGCGGCGATATCTGGCAATGCACCTGTTGCATCGGAGGGGGCATACATCCCGCCCACTTCGCTGACTGCAAGGTCGATTACCCCGTATTTGGTAGTTCAACCTTCCAATCAGTTAGATACATTTAACACAAGCGATTCTAGCAGGGTGTCCACCTTGGTTTCCCATGTTTCCGACACAGTATCGAAGCCTACTCTTCAGTATTACTCTGCACCTTCTGATAATCAGCCGGTCGATCCCCCGAACGCTCTCGCTAACGAGTGGGTGCTCGCGGCGGGTCCTGATGGCGCGCGCCCCAACGATGCTGACAAACTCGTAAACGGCGACTACACGTTCATCCTGCGCCCGCAGGGCTCGAATGCGACCGATTACTATGGCTACACTGTGACGCTCACGGTGTCGGTTACGGTGCCCAAGACCGTGGATGAGCTGCGCGCGGAGCAGAAGCAGCAGCTCAACGATGCGCTTGCTACCTATGTCGAGGGGAACTACCTGACCGACAACTGGACTGCTATTCAGAATGCGTACCAGTCGGCATCCGACGCGATTGACGCTGCGACCGATGAGTCGGCCATGCAGAGCATCATCGACAACTTCAAGACTACGGCGGACGCCGTCCCCACGGCGGCAGAGCGCCTGGAGGTCGAGCAGCAAAAGCTCAAGACCGAGCTCGACGCCAAGTTCGCCGCTTATAAGGAGTCCGATTACACCGCCGAGAATTGGGCGGAGCTCAAGGCGGCGTACGAAAAGGGCCTGAGCGATATTGCGACTGCGGCAACTATTGCCGATGCTCAGGCTGTCCAGCAGAAGGCACTCGCTGCTATGGCAGCAATCGAGCCTAAGCCGGCCGACCCCGGTACCGACCCGGAGCCTCCCGTCGCCCAAGTGACCGTCACGTTCCAGAGCCGCGTGCCCGGTGAGGACCCGACCACCGTCACAGTCGATAAGGGCTCGGCCGTCGCCCGCCCGACAGACCCCGTCCTTACGGGCTGGCGTTTCACCGGCTGGTTCTCGGATACCGCCTACACCAAGGAATGGAACTTCGACGACCCTGTGACCTCTGATCTGGTGCTCTACGCCGGTTGGGAGAAGGTCGCGGCAGAGCCTGCCCAGGAGCCTGAAGAGCCCAAGAAGCCGGAGAGCAATACGTCTCAGAACACGCAGAACGACGATACCCTCGCCAAGACCTCAGACTCCTCCATCATTCTCGTGCCGATGGGTCTTGCTGCGGCCGGCATCGCTGCAATAGCGGCATCTCGCAAGAGGTAGCTTCGCCCACATGGTCTTTCAGGAGGGTCGGGACATCGTGCCCGGCCCTTCTTGTTTGTGCTCGCCCTGTACGGGGGCAAAGCGAAGTGTTACGATGACGCTGCTGTTTCAGGGCGGGGTGGAATTCCCCACTGGCGGTGAATCGGTCAGACGGCCGGACGCGGCGGCGCGTGTGCGCTGTGGCGTGTGGGGCAAGATGCCTTCCGTCTGGGTGTGCGGCAAAGGTGCCGCATGCAGTGCCGATGAGCCCGCGAACCCGTCAGGCATTGGGTTGCCTGCGGGCCGATCCGGTGAGATTCCGGGGCCAACGGTTAGAGTCCGGATGGAAGAGGCAGGTGACTCATATGGCTGAACAGTCTTCGCACATCCATTTCGAGAACACGAACCGGTGGAGCACCAAGCAGTTGGTGACCATGGCGCTCATGTGCGCGGTGGCCGCCATTCTCATGTTCGTGCAGATACCGCTCATTCCGGCGGCACCGTTTCTGACCTACGACCCCTCGCTCGTACCGGCGATGATTTCGGGCTTTATCTACGGTCCGGGTTCGGGCGTGGCGGTGGGTGTGGCCGCGGTCGCCATCCACGCGCTCACCACGGGTGACTGGGTCGGCGCGCTCATGAACATCGTGGCAACTGTCTTCTTCGTCTTGCCGGCGGCGCTTGTGGCCGGCCGTGTCCGCTCACTTCCCGGCCGCGTGGCGGGTTTGGTCCTCGGCGTTATCTTGGCAACAGCCGCCTCGATCGTGTCCAACCTCACTATTGGCGTGTGGTTCTGGTACGGATCGGCCGATGCTATCCTTCCGCTCATGGTGCCTGCGGTGATTCCGTTTAACCTTGCAAAGACCACGCTCAACGCGGTGCTCTCGCTTGCGGTCTTCTCCGCCGTGTCGGCAATCACGGGCGAGCGTCGCTAGCAGCCATGATTCGCTGCGAGAACATCGCCTACTCCTATGACGGGGTAACGCGCGCGCTCGACGGGGTCAAGCTTACGATTGCAGATGGCGAGTTTCTCTGCGTGCTTGGTGGTAACGGCTCGGGTAAGTCCACGCTTGCCAAGCATCTGAACGCGCTTATCGTTCCCGACGAGGGCCGCGTGACCGTCGAGGGACTTGACACGTCAGACCCCGAGTACGTCTATGACATTCGCTCCCGCGTAGGGCTTGTGTTCCAAAATCCCGACGACCAACTCGTTGCCACGTTGGTTGCGGACGACGTTGCCTTTGGTCCCGAGAATCTGGGCGCAGCGCCGCAGGATATCGAGGCGGGTGTTGCTCGGGCGCTTGACGCGGTGGGCCTGGGAGGCTTCGAGCGGCGCGAGACCCATGCGCTATCCGGCGGGCAGAAGCAGCGCGTTGCCATCGCGGGCGTTCTTGCCATGAAACCGCATGTCATCGTGCTTGATGAGGCAACCGCTATGCTCGACCCCCGTGGCCGGCGTGGCCTCATGCGCGCAGCGCGCACCTTGCATGAGCAGGGCATGACCGTTGTCATGATTACCCACTTTATGGAAGAGGCGGCCGACGCCGACCGTGTGGTGGTCCTTGACCAGGGCAAGATCGCGTTTGAGGGAACGCCTGCCGAGGTGCTGACGCACGCAGATGAACTCTCCCGCTTGGAGCTCGATGTGCCCCCTTCTTGCGCACTCGCGGTGGCGCTTGCGCGCGGCGGGATTGCGGTCGAGCCTCGGGTTGACGAGGATGCCATGGTCGCCGAGATTGCGCGCGCCTTTGCCGGTACCGCTCAAACAGAGGTGTCAGCGCGCTTAGCTGCGGGGGAGCCGGTTGGTGCTACTACGGGCGAGCCAGCTGGTACTGCTGCGGCGGACTTGTCGGGCACCGCTGCGGCGGCATCCGCGGGTGAGGTGTGTCTTGCGCTCAAGGGTGTGAGCTACAGCTACGAGACGTCTTCGCGCGAGCGCGCTCGCCGGTCACGCCGGCGCGCAGACACGCGACGTGCGGCGTGGGGGAGCGACCCCAATGAGGTCTGGGCCCTGCGTGATGTTGACCTCGCGGTGCACCAGGGCGAGTTCCTCGGCATCGCGGGTCACACCGGTTCGGGTAAGTCGACTCTCATCCAGCACCTGAACGGACTCATCCATCCCACGGAAGGCACGGTTGAGCTCTTTGGTGCGGACCTTGCCGGCCGCCGTGCTGCCGCAGCGGCAAAAGGGCGCGTGGGGATCGTCTTTCAGTATCCCGAGCAGCAGCTTTTTGCGCGCACGGTCTTTGAGGACGTCGCCTTTGGCCCGCGCAACCTCGGCATGTCTGAATCTGAGGTGGCCGAGCGCGTGCGCGAGGCACTCGATTCAGTGGGCCTTGCGTTTGACGAGGTAGCAGAAAAGAGTC
>CASELS010000044.1 GCA_949288855.1 uncultured Collinsella sp.
GAGCTCCTTTAAGGCGAGGCGCTCCTCACGCGTGGTGCCGTCGCCCGCGCCCTCGCGCGGAGCCACAGCGCTTGCGCACCGGTGCTGGCGGATGTCGTCGGGCATGTCGGGCGTGCGCGGGCTGCCCGCCATGGGAGCCGCAGAGGCGGTGGTGTTCGTCTGGTCGATCATGAGAGATACGCCCCCTTGTCTGCAGAAGTGACGAGCTTGGCATAACGCGCGAGCACGCCGCGGGTGTACTTGGGCGCCGGCGGCTGCCAAGCGGCACGGCGGCGGGCGAGTTCCTCGTCTGCTACCTTGAGTTCAAGCGTTCCGGCCTCGATGTCGATGGCGATACGGTCGCCCTCCTCCACAAGCGCGATGGGACCACCCGCCGCGGCCTCGGGCGAGACGTGACCGATGCACGGGCCCTTGCTCGCGCCGGAGAAGCGGCCGTCGGTGATGAGCGCGACGGAGTGGTCGAGCCCCATGCCGCAGATGGCCGAGGTGGGCGTGAGCATCTCGCGCATGCCCGGGCCACCGGCCGGCCCCTCGTAGCGGATGACCACAACGTCGCCCGGGTTAATCTTGCCGCCAAAGATGGCCTCGCAGGCGGCCTCCTCGCTATCAAAGACGCGCGCGGTGCCCTCGAACTGCCACATGTCGGGCGCGCAGGCGCTCTTCTTGACCACGCCACAGTCGGGCGCGAGGTTGCCCTGCATGACCTTGAGACCGCCCACGGGCGAGTACGCGTTGTCTACCGTGCGGACGATCTCACCGTCTGCCGGCGGAATCTCGGCAATCCACTCCGCCATGGTGCCGTGGCAGGTGAGAGCGTCCTCGCGCAGAAGACCCGCGCGGCCGAGCTCGCCGATGATGGCGGGGATGCCGCCCACGGCGTTCAGGTCCTCGATGTGGAGGTTCGACGCCGGAGCGATGCGCACGATGTTGGGAGTCTTGGCAGAGACCTCGTCCCAATCGGTCATCGAGATGTCGCAGCCTGCCTCGTGCGCGATGGCCGTCAAGTGGAGCATCGTGTTGGTGGAGCCGCCAAAGGCCATATCGAGCACCATGCCGTTGTAGACGGAGGCCTCGTTCAGGATATCGAGCGCGCAGGTGCCCTGCTCTACGAGCTCCATCACCTTCATGCCCGTCTTCTTGGCAAGGCGGATGCGCTCCGCGTACACCGCAGGCACGGTGCCGTTGCCGGGAAGGGCGAGGCCGAGCGCCTCGGCAAGGCAGCAGATGGAGTTTGCGGTGAACATGCCCGAGCAGCTGCCGCAGGTGGGACAGGCCGTGTTCTCGAGCCAGGCGCACTCCTCCGGCGTCATGGTGCCCGCCGTGACGGCGCCCACCGCGTCAAAAAGCGTGTTGAGATCGGTCTGACGCCCGCACTTGTCGCGCCCGGCGAGCATGGGGCCGCCCGAGACGAGCATGGTGGGGATGTTCAGACGCGCCGCGGCGATGAGCATGCCGGGCACGATCTTGTCGCAGCTGGGGATGAGCACCATCGCGTCGAACTGATGGCCCTGAATGGCGCACTCAACGGAATCGGCAATGACCTCGCGGCTCGTGAGCGAGTAGTGCATGCCCTCGTGGTTCATGGCGATGCCGTCGCATACGCCGATGGTGTTGACCTGCAGGGGCGTTCCGCCCGCCATGCGAATGCCCGCCTTTACGGCATCGGCGATCTGCTGCAGGTGGATGTGTCCGGGGATGACCTCGTTTTGCGCCGAGACCACGGCAACGAGCGGGCGCTCGAGCTCCTCGTCGGTGAGCCCGTCCGCCTTGAGAAGGCTCCGGTGGGGGGCACGCGCCAACCCCTTCTTTACGGCATCGCTTCGCATCTTGCTTCACGCCTCGCTTCCCGTTAGGCGAGCCTTCCTGCCGGCTCGCTCGCATGTATCAGAAATGCGAGGTAAGGCGCCGCATGTTGCGCGGCCCTCGTAGCGCGATGCCCGTAACGGGGGCTCCGGCGCGGCATACTAGCGGCGGTGCTTCGCGGGGATCGCCCGCGCGTGGCACACACGCGTTCAGCCGAGCTGCTCGAGGGTATGTTCCCGGTCACCCGCCGCGGGTTCTCACGCCCACCCGCTCGCTGTGGCACGAGCGCCCGGTACTCGCCCTGTCAACGCATTTGCTGAGTTTGGCAAGTATCGCCGAGCGCAGGCACCCCCGCGGTGGTATGCGACAACGGTAACCAGCTCGAAACAAGGTAATCGGCAGGCGGCGGCGCGCATCGCGCAAACGGCGCCGCCGAGCGAGACTCCGCGCAACGGCGCCCGTATGCCCTATCCCTCGAGCTTTTCCGCCGCCTCCTGCAACAGCTCCACGATGGGCAGATGCTGCGGGCACACCCCCTCGCACTGCCCGCAGGCAATGCACGCGCTCGCCAGCCCGGACCCGCTTCGAACGAGGTTCTTGTAGAACATCTTGGGTCGGTTGTCCTTTGGGTAGAGTCGTGCCGTGTTGAGCGCCCGGAAGATATCCGGGATGCGGATGCCCTGAGGGCAGCCGTCCACACAGTAGCGACATGCCGTGCACGGAACGAGCGGCATGTCCTGCATCGTCCGCACCACCTCGTCAATCACGGCGCGCTCCTGATCCGTCAGGGGCTCGAACCGCGTGAACGTGGAGATGTTCTCGGCCATCTGCTCGGGCGTCGACATGCCCGACAGGACGGTCATGACGCCGTCGAGCGATCCCACGAAACGCAGCGCCCACGAGGCGGGCGACGCGCCGGGGCGCTCAGCGTCGAGCATGGCCGCAAGCTCAGGGGCAAGGTTGGCGAGCATGCCGCCCTTCACGGGCTCCATCACGATGATGGGAATACCCCGTGCATGCAGAATCTCATACAGCCTGCCCGACTGCACCACCTGGTTGTTCCAGTCGGCGTAATTCAGCTGAATCTGGACGAACTCCACCTCGGGATGGCGGTCGAGCACCTGCACGAGCAGCTCGGGCGAGCCGTGGAACGAAAAACCGAAATGCCGGATGAGACCAACCGCCTTCTTCTCCATCGCCCAGCGGAAGCAATCGAAGTCCTCGTACCGGTCGTAGTTGCGCCCCTCCTCCACGCTGTGCAGGAGGTAGAAGTCAAAGTATCCCGCCCCCGTACGTTCGAGCTGCTCGGCAAAGATGCGGTCGCGGTCCTCGGTGCCGTCGAGGGCCCATGCGGGGAGCTTGGTTGCGAGGAGGAACTTCTCCCTGGGGTACTGATCCACCAAGGCCTCCTTGACCGCCCGCTCCGAGAGTCCGCCATGATACACGTATGCGGTGTCGAAGTAATTAAATCCACTCTCCATATAGGCGTCGACCATGCGCTTGACCTGATCGATATCAGGGGCGCCGTCCCGCTCAGGAAGACGCATAAGACCGAACCCCAGCTTGGGCATGTTCTCAGCAATCATCGTTCGTTTCCTCCACATCGTTCTCGAGCTGCTTGACGACTCGCGCCGGCACGCCGGCAACCACACAGTTGCCAGGCACGTCTTTGGTCACCACGGCTCCAGCCGCGACCACGACGTTGTTACCCACGGTCACACCGGGAAGAATCGTGCAATTTGCCCCAATCCATACGTCCCGCCCGATGGTGACGGGCTTAGCCTGGCCCAGATGGCGCCTCCTGCCCAAGGGAGACAGGGGATGGCCCACGGTGATGATGGAAGTGTTGGGGCCGATCATGACGTAATCGCCGATGGTGACGGGCGCAATGTCTAAGATCGTCACGTTGTAGTTGGCGAGGAAGTTATCGCCCACGTGGATATTCTTCCCGTTGTCGCACATGAAGGTGGGAAGAACCGAGGGACTCTTGCCCGCGCTCCCAAAAAGCTCGCGGATCGCCTCCTCGCGCGCCGCCTCGTCGGTTGCCGGCAGTGCGTTCAGTTTGTTGCACCCAGCAATCGCATGCAGCTTTCTTGCCTCCACCTCGGCATCCCAGAAGTCGTACTCCAGTCCTGCGTCGAGTTTCTCGGCCTCGGTCATCATAGGTGGCCCCTTTCTTGCACTAGATTCTTCGCTAAACCAAGCCAAAGTGCGCAAGCCCGGTGGCGACACCGTCGTCAAAGACGCTGTCCGTCACATAAGCGGCCTCGGCCTTCACGTGGTCAAAGGCGTTACCCATGGCAACGAACGTCTCCACGGCGTCCGCCATGGGCAGGTCGTTCTCGGAGTCGCCGAATGCAAACGTGCGCTCACGACCATGGTCCAGATGGGCAAGCACGAGGTCGATGCCCGTCTTCTTGTTCATGCCCTTGAGGGTGAACTCTCGAATACCCTGGCCCATGTCAGCCGTGTCGAAGTGCTCGAGCAGCTGCGGCAGGACGGGCGCGAGGCGCTCGCTCTGGTCGCCCCGCAGGCAGAACTTGCTGAACCCGCCAAGGCGCTCCTCGTACTCCATGAGCGTCTCGACGTTGCGGCC
Organism: uncultured Collinsella sp.; assembly: GCA_949288855.1. Lineage (GTDB taxonomy): Bacteria > Actinomycetota > Coriobacteriia > Coriobacteriales > Coriobacteriaceae > Coprousia. The sequence goes on from CASELS010000044.1 coordinate 4,400, forward strand.
AAAAGGCTCGTCATCCCAAATCGGCTCATGGACGGGATAGATGGAGACGCTTCCCGCATCGCTCTCGTAGTCAACGTCCAACCCCGCCTCAAGCGCAAGCGCGGCAGTCTCCTGAAGAAGGTCGCGCGAGATGCGTTCCTGCCGGAGCACCTCGCCCCGTACCTCCACATAGGCTCCGGCAAGGCAGACGAATCCGTCCGGCTGAAGATTCAGAAGCGATTGCTGCAGAAAGCCCTTGGGACGGCCCGTGCAGATGAAGGCAAGGTGTCCGCGACGGTGCAGTTCCGCAAACGCCGCGCGCACCGCCGGCGTGGGCTCGGGGCGCTTGCGCGGAGCGACGGGTTTAGGCAGCACGCCACCCGCGGCCTCGCGCTCTTTCTGCTCCTTGTTAAAATCCCTCCCGGGAACAAGCAGCGTGCCGTCAATGTCAAAGAAGATAGCCGCCCGTGCCCCGCGCTCCGCCGCGGCCATGCCGTCCTCTGCCAGCGTCTTGCCGTCCTCACCCATGCCTGCCCCTTTCTGTTGGTTGCCGGTGCCCGCCCGGCAACTTGCCACCACCTCGGCCTGATTCCCACCGAGGCATCTCTTGGTTCAAAGGGTAGAACGGGGACATGAAACGTCGTTTCATCTGGAAGTGCTCCGAGCGATTACCCGCGCAAAACCCGTTTCATGTTTTGCACGGACGTTGTACGCGACGCCACATACGCCTCGCGCGCGCCCGGCTCTAACGCTACAGCGCGGTCTGGACCACCGTTGGGGTGAAACCGGCGCGCTCGAGTGCCTCGACGATCTGGCGCTTGTGGTCCTCGCCAAAAGCCTCGATGGTGACGCGCAGCTCCACGGCGGCGTTGCGGTTGGTCGAGACAAACTGGTTGTGCTCGAGCTTGATGACATTGCCGTTCTCGTCGGCGATGGCGGAGGCCACCTTCACGAGCATGCCTGGGCGGTCCGGCAAAAGCACGCTTACCGTGAAGATGCGTCCGCGCTGGATGAGGCCGTGCTGCACCACCGAGCTCATGGTAATGACGTCCATGTTGCCGCCGGAAAGAATCGATACCACGCGGCGGTTCTCGGGCGCCAGATGCTTGAGCGCAGCCACCGTGAGCAGGCCCGAGTTCTCGACAATCATCTTGTGGTTCTCCACCATGTCGAGGAACGCCACGATGAGCTCGTCGTCCGGCACGGTGATGACGTCGTCGAGGTTCTTCTGGAGGTACGGGAAGACCTTATCGCCCACCTCGAGCACCGCAGTACCGTCGGCGATGGTGTTCGCGCCGGGAAGCTTTACCGGGCTTCCCGCCTCGAGCGCCGCCGTGAGGCTGGGAGCCCCTTCCGGCTCCACACCGATGACGCGGATCTTGGGGTTGTAGAGCTTTGCGAACGTCGCCACGCCGCAGGAGAGCCCGCCGCCGCCCACGGGCACGAGAATGGTGTCGACGAGTGGCAACTCCTGCACGATCTCCATCGCGATGGTGCCCTGGCCGGTCGCCACCACGGGGTCGTTGAAGGGATGGATAAAGGTCATGCCCTCGCGCTCGGCAAGCTCAAGGGCAAAATCGCACGACTCGTCGTACACATCGCCCGAGAGCAGGACCTCGGCACCGTAGCCCTTGGTGCGCTCCACCTTGATAAGGGGCGTGGTCGTGGGCATGACCACCACCGAGCGGGCGCCGGCGCGCGTGGCGGCAAAGGCCACGCCCTGTGCATGGTTACCGGCGCTTGCCGTGACGATGCCTCGCTCGAGCTCATCGGGCCCCATCGTCGAGATTTTGTAGTACGCGCCACGCACCTTGTAGGCTCCTGTGCGCTGCATGTTCTCGGGTTTGAGCCATACGCGGTTGCCGCACTGCGCGGAGAAATACGGGCTCTCGACGAGCTTGGTCTCCTGCGTGACCTCTTTGACCTTCTGCGAGGCCTCCTCAAAGGCGTCGAGCGTGAGCATCTCGGGCATGGCGCCCCCTCCCCTGGCCGCCTGCGCACAATCGGAGCGCAAACGGCGATGAAACACTTTGGTTAGATAAAGTAGCATCATAGCAGAGCCCGCCCTCTTGGCGGCATGCGAGCGCGTCCGGGGCGAAAACGGTTGGAAACAATCCGTGGCGGGCGCAGACGGGGCGGCACGCAGCCGTAGTACAGTTACAAGCGCAACAGCAGCAACGGGGGTACGTTATGGACGAGACGCAGTGCGCACCCAGCGCACAGAACGCGGCAGACGTGCGGAACGCAACGGACGCGCAGCCGCTCTTTCAGATTCGCGATGCCGAGGTGGTTCGCGCCGGCCGCACCATTCTTTCCGTAGGCCATTTCGACCTTGCCGAGGGTGAGCATGTGGCCCTGCTCGGCCCCAACGGCGCCGGCAAGTCCACCTTCATCCAGCTCCTCACGCGTGAGGTCTTCCCCCTCCATCGCGACGAGCCGCCCGTGCGCTTCCGCGGCCAGGCGCGCCCGCTCCTCTCCGACATCAAGCAGGCGCTCGGCATTGTGTCCGCCACCATGCACGACCAGGCGCGCGTCCATCTGCCCGTCGACCAGATCGTGATGGGCGGCATCTTTGGCACACTGGGACTCCCCAAGCATGTCGATGTGCCCGAGTCGGCACGCCCGCGCGCAATCGAGGCCCTCGACCGCCTGGGCATTGCCGACCTCGCCGACCGCGATGTCATGACCCTCTCGACCGGCCAGCTGCGCCGCGTGCTCGTGGCGCGCGAGCTCATGAGCGACCCCAAGATCCTCATCTTCGACGAGCCCTGCACGGGCCTTGACCCCGAGGGCATGTATCACGTGCGCGAGACCATGAGCCTTCTCGCCGCCGAGGGGCGCTCCGTGGTGCTCGTCACTCACTACCCCGAGGACATCATCCCCGCTATCGATCGCGTCCTTCTCATCAAAGACGCCGAGATCTTTGCCGATGGTCCCAAACCCGAGCTCATGCGCGACGACGTACTGAGCGAGCTGTTTGGTGTGCCGCTTGAGGTCGAGGAGCATAACGGCTGGTACGCCCTGCGCGGCAAATACTAAGGGGCGGCTGCATTCGCGCCTGCGCCTGTTGCACCTGCACAGGCGCCAAACGCGCGGCGCCACCCTCCACACCCGTGGATGACCTGCGCAGATTCGCGCGTCTTTGCGCTTCATGCGGATGGATGCGACGCGCAAGGGTAAGATGCACGAGTCTAACCAAAGCAGAAAGAGCAGGTCTTACATGCAAAACTTCATGAACGGGCGCAACGGCGTCGACGATTTCTCCGCTGCACTCGGCGGCATCGGCGTGGTGCTCGCGCTCGTCGGCACCCTGTTCCAAGTGCGCGCTGCCTCTTACATTGCGCTCGCGATCCTCGCCCTCGCCCTCGTGCGCGCCTTTTCCAAGAACATCTCCGCACGCCAGGAGGAGAATGAGGCGTTCTGCCGCCTCGCCGCGCGCATCCCCGTGGTCGGCAAGTACTTCGGCGGCAGTTCGCACGCCGGTAGCACCGGACGCAGTACAGGTAGCGCCAAGTCGTCCGCCGGCTCCTCCGCAGGCGACCTCAAGCGTCAGGCCCGCGTTGCCAAGAAGATGTGGAAAGAGCGCAAGGAGAAGGCGTTTCTCAAGTGTCCCAACTGTGGCACCATGCTCTCGGTCCCGCGCGGCAAGGGCAAGATCATCGTCACCTGCCCCAAATGCCACGCACGCATGGAGACCAAGTCCTAGGAGGTCGGGGTGCCCGCCCGCGCGTTTTTGAAACCCGGGGCCGCCGCTCGCAAGACTTAACGACCTGAAGTCCCCGTCCCTGGCAACTCGACAGTCCTCAATCTGCACAATCTATGGATATTCGCTCCGCCCGAGGATGCGTCCTCGCGGCGGGGCGCCTCATTTTTGGCCCCTCTGAGCTGGCCGGTTAGATAACGCTCAAAAACATATCAAGGGACTGTTCAAACGGCGTTAGCGAGCGGCGTCATTCTGTTTGACGGCCTGCATATCCTCGGGAAGCAACGCGCACAAAAGGTGGGCGCATCGGCACCGAGGAGGTCTTATGACAGACGAGAAAACCATCGAGCACGACGTCGACATCGTGGGCATGTACTGGCAAGAGCACAAGGAGGAGGTCCTCGACCTCGCAAACGCCATGTTCATGGGCTTTGTCGAGCCCGCATTCCTTTTTGGCAAGGAGCCCTTCCTCACACGTGAGGAGATTAGCCCGCTCTTTAGTGAATGGCTTCTTTTTGAGTTTCCCGGCGTGGAGGGGCGGTCGCCGTTCTCGTGGTTCGTCACGCACCACAAGCAAACGGGGCGCCGCTTGAGCGCCGACCAGCTCATACGGCTCAGGCAAATCGAGCGGACACAGTTCTTCTCGCGCTTTGAGATTCATCGCAAAGACCTCGAGCATGGCACGTGCACCCTCATCGACGTCTGTGATGATCGTCGCTACGAGGTGACCGACTCCTACCTGTGCTCGGTTGAGCGTTGGCATGACGGCACCATCGCCCAGCGCATCGCCAAGGTTGACGGCAAGTGGTATCACGTCGGCAAGGTGTATCTCTACGACATCGCCGAGCCGCGCTACACCGCTCTCGACGGCCCCGGCATGATCCACCCCGAGGACCTCGCTGACAGGCCCGAGGTCATGCTCGTTGGATTCTACCTGCGGCTTCTGCGCGACACCATCGGTATCGACGGACGCTACCGCAAGAGCGCGTCGATGCTTAGCGCATGACGGCGAAGAGCGTGGGCACGCCACAGGATATGCTCGGCGCGAACAGGCAGCAAAACACCCAAGCGCAATGCTCCGCTTTGCATGATGCCCAAGCGCGCGACAGCGCAGCTCACGGCCCTCTGCGAACGTGCCTTCAGGTCCAGCATGATCTCGAGCGGGGACTTATTTCCGCAGAGCACGACTGTTCCTGTTTTGTTCCAACAACGAGGGCGGACGCAATGGCCGCCCTCCGCATGCTTAAGTCAGAATATCTCGTCTCTCCCTTTAAAGGGCTCTATGCCCGGCGCTCCTCTTGGGTGGGGCTTGACACATCCCAGCAGACGCTCCACATCATGCGCGGCATAAACCAGCTGCATCCAGCATGGATCTTCAGATCCCACAGTGCCCTGCTGGCGTGGAATATCGATGTCCCGTACATCCTCCAGCGACCGATTCTCATCATTGCAAAGCGCATTCCCTCAGATCGCTCTGCTCTGAACGCGCGCCGTCTTTTGACACGCGACCGCGTCGTCACCGCATCTGGAATGCCCGTCACCGATATAGGGCAGTCCCTTTGGGAATCCCTTTCCGATTTGCCCTTCGAATTCGCCCTTGCCATAGCAGACGCAGCCATACGAAGCGGGAGCCTCGCCACCAGCACGCTGACAGAGCTCCTTGAATCCGAGCAGGAGCGACAGCCCCTCGCACAGCGCCCCTTGTTCGTCGCCTCCTATGCCTGTGGCGCCGCGGAAAGTATCGGCGAATCCCGCATACGCGCACACTGTATCTCCGAAGGGTATGCGATACCCGAACTTCAAGTAACCATAACCGACCCGACTGACCATCAGCGCACCTATCGAGTCGATTTCCTATGGCGTCTGTCCGACGGGCGTCTGGTCATTGGAGAGTTCGACGGAGAGGGCAAGTATTTCGATCCAAAGATACGCACTACCCGAACCGCACAGGAGACAATGCTACGGGAGCGTCAGCGTGAAAGCCGATTGACCATCTACGGCATACCCGTGCTGAGGTTCACCAACGATGAACTCCTGCGCCCCGCACGTTTTCGAAACCTTATGGATGCTGCTGGCATCCCGCGAGATCCCAAGGCGGCGAAAACCTGGAACGCCATATGGAGTGCGATGGTCTGAGACAAGTGCAGTTCGCATGCCCTGTGTGCAATCAGCACGCCCCGTGTGCAATTGGCTCACTCAATGTGCATCTGGCACGCTTCGCGTGCAATCCGCACGCCCCATGTGCAGTCCGCACGCTTTAAGGGCCTTATGGCGTGCTGGATGCACACAAAGTGTGCTAGATGCACATAGGGTGTGAAATATGCACACAGGGCGTGCGAAATGCACATGAGCGCGCCATGGTAGCGTGATCCATGCAGCGGCATTTGCTGTGCGCGAAAGACTGGGTGACCAAGCGGACGCCACCACGCACCAAAAAGGCACCCCGGACGCAATGCCGGGGTGCCTTTGGGGGTCACGCTTGTGGTTGCGCGACGATGATGCAGCTGGAGTTACTCCTCGACCAGCTCGAACTGATCGGGACCAACGCCGCAGACGGGGCATACGTAATCCTCGGGGAGCTCGGGCGTATCGACCTCGACCTCATAGCCGCAGACAACGCAGACGAACTTGTAGGTCTTCTTCTCGTCACTCATGACAACCGTCCTTTCACAGGCGATGAATGGTATCGCTAGTATAGCCACGCCGCCCTGTTCTCAATCACTCGCAAGCGGCAAACGGCGGAACTCATAATTGCTACAAATTAAGAACCATTTGCAGAGGGATGCGGGCGGCCACACGCCGCAACCGCCAAGCTGGAGTAAGCGGCCCTTCCCTACCCCTGATACGAGCTCGCTTTAGGTGGCGTCTTGCCCTTGAGCACGCTGTGGTAATAGCTGTAGGTGAGCGGCTCCTCCTCAGAGAGACGCTCCGCATCCACGACCTCGCCGATAAAGAGGAAATGCGTCCCCACGTCGACTGTATCGACCAAGCGGCAGGCAAAAACCGCGCAGGCATGCTCGGGCGCATAGGGGCTGCCGACCGCCGAGATCTCGCAACCGTACTTCTCGAACTTGTCGTACCCGTCGCTCGTACGGAATCCAAAGTTGCCGATATAGGGCATGTCCGCCGTCTTGTCGACCGCGGTGACCGTAAAGGCACCCGCGCGGGCGATGACCCCTGCGGTGACGTTCTCTTTGTTGACGGCGACCGAGATGCGCGGCGGCTCCGCGGTGACCTGCACCGCCGTGTTGATAAGGCAGCCGGCGCGCTCGCCATCTGCCTGGGCGGACACTACGTAGAGTCCGTAGCTCATCTTGAAAAACGCGGTCATATCCATGAGGCTCTCCCCTCATCGAAGGGTTGTTGAGGCCCTTATACCCGCGCGGAGCCAGGCCCGGCAGATGAGACGGAGATTACGGATTGAGACGGGGCTCGTAGGTAGAGAGAGCCTCGGCAGCGGCGCCTTCGGAAAGGTCCCCGATCGTGCGGTCCCCCACATAGACCTCAAAAAGCGACCACGCCGTGTCGCCCTCCACACTTACGACGCTCGGGTCCGCCCCCAAGTCGAGCAGGCACTCGATTGCCTCCTCCGTTTGAGCAAGGCGAGCGGCGTCGTCCCCCTTATACGCGTCCCAGTAGCCCTCAAAGGCGCCCGAGCACACCCACATAAGAGGCGTCCAACCCGTGGCGTCGTCGCGCACGTTGATATCCGCGCCGCGCTCGACAAGGGCTTGCACGGCCTCGAGCTCGGCATTGCCCTCCTCGCACACCCAAAGCAGCGGGTACTGAGAGCGCCAGGCATCTCCTGCGGCATCGGTGCGGTCAAGCGGCGCGTTCACGTCTATAGGATGGCCGAGCTCATCGAGCTTGTCGAGAAGCGGTCCCACGACCCGCGCCGCGCGGTACTCGAACGCGAGCGCAAGCAGGTTCTCGGGCGTGTCGCCCCTGTCCTCATCAAAGCGGAAGGTGGTTGCCGAGAGGCAGCGCTTAAGCTCGTCGGGGTTGTCGTGGCGCACCGCGTCGCAGGCGTCCGCGTAGCTCGCCGTGGTGTAGTCCACCGCAGCAGGCACGATGACCTGCGTGAGCGAAAGCGCCAGCACCGGCACGCTGATGATGTAGAGCACCACAGGGATGGCGATAAGCGGGCCGAGCTTCTTGCCGGCGGCGCGGCGCCGGGGCGTACGTACGGCAAACACGATCGTGAGGACGACCGCCACGAGAAAGAGGCCGAGAGCGCCCAGGAAGATGGCGAGAAACGCCGCACCCACCGCAAGCAGGGCGCTCAGCAAAACAAGAACCGAACATCCTCCCATAGGGCACGTCCCTCCCCGTTAGCGACTGCGCTCCTTGAGGGCGCGCGCGATCTCGCGGTCCACGTCGCGGCGCGCCATGTCCTCGCGCTTATCGTAGAGCTTCTTGCCGCGGCCGAGGCCGAGCGTGAGCTTGACGCGGCCGTTGGTATCAAAGTAGAGCTCGAGCGGCACGAGGGCATAACCGCGGTTGCGAAGCTTGCCGTCGAGGTAGTCGATCTGGCGGCGGTGGAGCAAAAGCTTGCGGCGACGGTCGGGGTCGCGGTTGAAGATGGACCCATGGCTATAGGGGTGGATGTGCACGCCCACAAGCCAGCACTCCCCCTCGCGAATGAGGGCAAAGGTGTCGGTGATCTGGCAGGCGCGCTCGCGGAGGCTCTTCACCTCGGTGCCCGTCAGCACCACACCGCACTCAAACGTCTCCTCAATAGCGTACTCGTGGTGCGCGGAGCGGTTCTTGGCGATGGTCTTGCGCTCGCGGCGACTAGGCATCCCGGCCCCCCTCCTCCGCAGCGTCATCGGTCGCGGAAACACCGGCTGCGCCAGCAGGTGCGGCGCCCTCGCGCTCCGCGCGGAGCTCGGCATCTGCCTCGCGCACAAGCTGGATGAGGGCCTTGGCAGCAGGCGCGCCCACCAGGTCGCGCGCACGGATGGTGAAGCGCGTGGCCTCGTCGGTCTTGCCCTGGGCGGCCGCATCGGTCGCGCACATGATGAGGCAGACCGCCATCTCAGCGTTGGGCTCGGCGGAAACGCCCGCGCCCTCCATGGCGCCCGCAGCCTCGGCATCGGTGAGCTCGGCGGCCTCGGGATGCTCCGCAGCCATACGGTCCGCCGCCTGCGCAACAAGGGCGTCATCCTCGGCTAGGCGACGCGCGGCGCGCACACAGCCCTCGGCAGCGGCGGCGTTCTCCTCGTCCATAAAGAAGAGGGCGAGGTTCACGTAGGCGCGCGCAGCCGAGACCGGGTCGCTCGCCCGCTCGATGACCGAGTGCGAGAGCGACGCCCACTCCTGGGCATTACCGAGCGTACGGAAGACGCCGGCGAGGTTCAGCCGGTGCGCGCAGTTCATGGGGTCCCAGCGCACCGCCTGCATAAGGGCGTCGCGCGCGAGGGTGAACTCGTTTTGGCGGATATAGGCAAAGCCGAGGGCGGCGTAGAGGCGGTCAAAGGGCAACGGCGCCGGCACGAGGCGGCGCGGGTCGCGCTCGACGCGACGGTACGCAAGCCACTCGAACTCGTCGGCAAAGCTAAAGTACTGCACCTCGTCGGTGGTAACGCAGGCGTTCGCTATGTACTCCTCAGCGGCATCGCGTAGGTCCTGCAGGTACGGCAGGGCGCGGTCGATGTCACCCTGCGCGAGGAAGTTCTCGGCATGGGCGAGGTCGTCGAGCGTAAAGGGAAGGTCCCTCATCTGGTCCATGTTCGCATGTCCTCCCATTCGGTCAGGCCCCTAGTGTAGCGCACGCACGACATGCACGAGCTTGAGAACGAGGTGGCCGCGCAGCACGTTGGTGGAAGCGACCTCCACAATAACGCGGTCGCCCACGCGCACCACACGACCCGTCGAGGCACCGGTGATGGAGAGGGTGCGCTCGTCGAAATCGAACCACTCGTCGCCCACGGCAGACAGTCGGACGAGTCCCTCCGCATGCGTGTCGTCGAGGCGCACAAAAAGCCCCATCTGGTCCATCCAGACGATGCGCCCCGCGGCGCGCTCGCCCACGCGCGAAGCGTAGTAGGTTGCCACCATGACCTTTTGCGAGGCGTGCGCAGCGGCGTCCGCCATACGCTCACGGTCACTCGCGCTCCGGCAGATGTGCGGCAGCACGTGCTCGAGCGCGTCGCGGCCGACTCCGGTGAGATGCGCGGCGCGCGAGCGGGCCTCACGAGCGCCGAGCTGCTCCGCTGCCAGAACCTGCTTGAGGACCCGGTGGACGATGAGGTCCGGATAGCGGCGGATGGGGCTCGTAAAGTGGCAGTACGCGGGAGCGCCGAGGGCATAGTGCCCCTCGTTGGCAGGTTTGTAGAGGGCGCGCTGCATGGCGCGGAGGAGAAGCGCGTTGGCAATCTCGCCCGCTCCGGTGCGCTCCGCATGTGCGAGCGCAGCGCGCATGGCCGCCTGGTCGCCCGCCTCGACCCGTCGTGCCCCGGCGCGATCGATCACACCGAGCTCGCTCAAGGTCTCAGCTGCCGCATGGAGATGGTCGGGCGAAGGCGGCTCGTGCACGCGATAGGCGCACGGCGCGTCCAGAGCGGCCAGGCGCTCTGCCACGCACTCGTTGGCAAGCAGCATCGCCTCCTCGATGAGCGAGGTCGCGGCGGTGCGCTCGCGCGAGACGAGCGCCTGTGGCACGCCGTCCTCACCCACGAGCGCATGCACCTCGACGGTGTCGAAGTCGATGG
>CASELS010000045.1 GCA_949288855.1 uncultured Collinsella sp.
CGGCTTTTCCGGCCGACAATCCAGCTGCGATGCCCAGCCTGTGGCTGCTGGCGGCGGTGATTGTCCTTTCCGCGGCGGGCGCTGCGCTTCTGCCGCGCAGACCGCGTCGATTGAGGAGCTCGAGGTCGAGCAGCGCCGCAACGAGGATGCGCGCCACCGCGTTGTGGGCCTTGTCATAGAGACCCGGCCGGACGCCATCACGCCCGCGCGCCTCGCCCTCATCCGCCGTATGGGTGCAACCAAGATCCAGATGGGCGTGCAGAGCACTTGCCAGCGTATCCTCGACATCAACGGTCGCAACACCGCGAACGACCGCATCGCCCGCTCCTTCTCGTACCTGCGTCTTTTTGGCTTTAAGATTCATGCACACGCCATGGTGAATCTGCTTGGGGCGGACCCGGCGGGCGATAGGGAGGATTACCGTCGCCTCGTTACCGACCCCGCCTTTATGCCCGACGAGGTGAAGCTCTACCCCTGCGCCCTTATCGACGGCGCGGCACTCTGCCGCGATTGGGAGAGCGGTGCGTGGCGCCCCTATACAGAAGACGAGCTTATCGATGTGCTCTGCGCCGACGTGCGCGCCACCCCCGCGTGGACGCGCGTGTCGCGCATGATCCGCGACTTCTCTTCGGGCGACATCAAGGCGGGCAACAAGAAGCCCAACCTGCGCCAGCTTGTGGAGGAGCGCCTGCGGGCACAGGAACGCGCGGGCGAGGGACCCGTGCGCGAGATTCGCTTCCGCGAGATCGGTACCTACGAGGTCGATGTGGACGAGCTCGTCCTCGATGAGGTCTGCTATCAAACCCAGACGACCGACGAGCACTTTTTGCAGTGGATGGACGGACAGGGGCGCATCGCGGGTTTTCTGCGCCTGTCGCTGCCGCACGCGGACGCGGTCCGCGCGCTTGCGGAGGAGATGGCCGCTGCGGGGCTTGCGGCCCCTGTCCAGCCGAACGAGGCCATGATCCGTGAGGTCCACGTGTACGGGGACTCGGCCGCGATCTGGTGGAGCGCGCCTGTGCTATTGCCCACGACGCGGGTTTCATGCACATAAACGTCATCAGCTCGGTGGGCACGCGCGCCTACTATCGACGGCTTGGCTTTGTCGATTGTGGCCTCTACCAGCGGCGCGATCTCACCAAGACGTCAAATGGCGCACATTTGGGCAAAAATGCTCAAGTCGGTTATGGGCATGAAATTCCGCAACACGGGCGGAAAGGTCAAAACGGAGGCTCTCATGAACATGCGTGACGCGCATCAGATGCTCGCGACGGTCGGCCTCATCTTGGTGATCGCCTTCGCCCTGCAGCTTGCGACTTTGCCGCCAGCGGGCATCGCCATCGTCTTGGTGGTGCTGGCGGTGGTCCTAATTGGGCTCTACCTGCATTTTCGTGCGCAGCGAAAGACAAGCGTCGCGCCTCTTGCGCCTCAGGTGCGCGAGATCGCCTCTCCCGATGGCGAGCCGGTGCGCGTGCTCGAGAGCGGTGGCGTCTACCAGTCGGCTACGTATCTGGACGAGCGGCGCTTTGAGCCGGTCTTTGCCTACCAGCGCGCCTTTGAGGTGATGTTTGAGGTGGAACAGGAGATGCGCGCCGCGCATGGGCACGGTATCGAGCGCGCGCTCGCTATCGGCGGGGGTGGTTTCGCCTGGCCCAAGTACGCCCTCACCCGCCATCCGGAGCTCATGCTCGATGTGGTGGAGTCCGACCCTTCGGTCATCGAGCTTGCACAGCGCTGGTTTTTTGTTGACGAGCTTAAGCGTCAGGTAGGCGGCAGGCTGTACATCATGGAGGCGGACGGCCGCGAGCTCATCGACGAGCTTGCGCCCGGTATGGAGTTTGCGGCAACGCCCACGGCCGCGCACTGCCGCGCACCCTATGACGCCGTGGTGAACGATACATTCTCCGGCGCCGAGCCCGTGCGCGCGCTGGCAACCGTGGAGGCCGCGCGTTCCGTGCGCGCGGTGCTCCGCCCGGGTGGCCTCTACCTCACCAACGTGGTCTCGCGCGAGGAGGGGCGCGACCTCACGTTTCTGCGCGACGAGGCGGCGACGCTCGCCGAGGTGTTCGCCCACGTGCACATCATCCCTGCGACCGACGAGCTCTGGGGCGGGGAGGACAACTACCTTCTCATCGCAACCGACGGGGCGTATACGTTCACCGATGCCATTCCCTTTGACGAGGACTTTCTGGGCACGCCCCTGCGGGACTAAACGTGCGGCTGAGGCGTAAGCCTCGTTCAGGCGCTAACGCGTATAAACGGCGCCTTTGGAAGACCTGGCCCGGCGCGCGGTTTACCGCGCCCTCGCACCTTGCGTATACTGGTGTGAGAAGGCCGCGTCGATGGAGTGCCCCATGAAGCAGGATATGCCGAGCAACACACCGGACCGTACGGGTGCAGGACGCCCCGTCCCGCGCCTCGTTTCGCGCAGGAGCGTCCTTGCGGCGCTCGCCGGCGGCGCGGCGCTGCTGCCGCTCTCCGCTCTTACGGGGTGCGCGCCCGACCTTTTGGGTGGCGGCTCTGGTTCCGCAGGGGCATCGGCGGGAGGCGGCCTTGCGACCATCGAGGATTCCGTCTCGGCGCCCCGGCGCGTGTCCATCGCCATGGTGGGCGATGTGCTCGTGCATGAGGGCGTGTGGATGAGCGGCGAGCGTGCGGACGGCACGCGCAACTATGACCACATCTTCGCTCCCGCGCGCGAGCTTATCGAGGATGCGGACATCGCCATCGTGAACCAGGAGACCGTGCTCGGCGGCGATGCGCTGGGGCTCTCCGGCTATCCGGCGTTCAACAGCCCGCAGGAGATGGGCGATGCCGAGGCTGCCGCGGGTTTTGACGTGGCGTGCTCGGCCACCAACCATGCGCTCGACAAGGGTTTTGCCGGCATCGAGGCCACGCGTGCATTCTGGCGCGAGAACCATCCCGAGGTCGTGAGCGCGGGCATCGCCGAGACGGCTGAGGCCAGCGCCGAGATTCCGCTTATCACACGTGACGACATCACCGTTGCCATCTTGAACTACACCGAGAGCACCAACGGCATTCCCATCCCTGCGGCGAGTCCGTGGTGCGTGAACATGCTCGAGCGCGAGGCCATCGCCGCCGACGTTACCGCTGCGCGCGAGCAAGGGGCAGATATCGTGGTGGTCTGTCCGCACTGGGGCATCGAGTACCAGCTCGAGCCCACCGACGGGCAGCGCGAATGGGCGACCTATTTTGCCGAGCTCGGAGTTGACGCCGTCATTGGCACGCACCCGCACGTGCTCGAACCGGTTGAGCTCATCGCGTGTCCGGATGGCGGCCAGATGCCCGTGTTTTGGTCGCTCGGCAACTTCATCTCCTGGCAGGCCCGCAAGGACACCATGGTGGGCGGTTTTGCCGAGGTGACCTTTGAGATGGCTGGCGACGCGCCGCGCCTGGCTGGCGTTGCGCTCACACCGGTGGTCAGCCACCTTTCGCTCGATACGCAGATGGCGTCCTATCCCATAGCCTCCTACACCGAGGAGCTTGCCAGCGCCAACGGCATCCGCCGATCGAGCGGGTGCGGCGACTTCACGCTCGCATGGTGCCACGACTTCTGCGCGCAGGTGCTGGGCGAGGGCTATGACCGCGAGCGAGGGGTGTTTGAACTCACGCTCTAGTTGCCAGCGTGTTGCTTTACATGCTTTAAAGCGTGTGCCTTATCTGCTAGCATACTTGTGTGGATGCAAGGTGGGTGGGTGAGGTGAATCGTATGGCAGTAACGACGGCAGTTCGCGAGAAGCCACGGCAACAGGCGCCGCAGGAGCTACGCGGAAGAATGACTGACCAAAGTACTCCGCAAAAACCGCGACAGGCTCAGGTTAACGCGCGTATCGATGCCGAGCTCAAGGAGGCGGGCGACGCTGCGCTTGCGGCGGCGGGACTCACGCCTACGCAGGCGGTGCGCATGCTATGGTCGCTCGCGGTGCGCTATCAGGATGAACCCGAGCGCTTGCATGAGGCGCTCGATCCGGATTCAGCAGCTCCCTCTGCTGATGAGATGGTCGAGCGTCACCGCAAGATTGAGGCGGTGCGCAGAGGGGCATCGCTTATGGAGAAGTTTTTCAAAGAATTCGCTATAGTGCCTCAGCCGGATTCCGATCGCCGGGCTCTATCTGAACGTGAGTATTACGACCTGTTGCGAGAAGAGCATTTTCGGGAGAAAGGCTATATCCAATGAAGCGACCGATAGTGCTTGCGATCGATACTAACGTCTGGCTCGATCTGTTTGACGGTGCACGTGAGAAGCATCTCCAGAGCAGTGCTCTTCTCGAGAAGGCGGGCGAGAGAGGCTGTGAACTTGCCTTTGCGGTGAGTAGCGCAAAAGATGTCTATTATGCTCTGGCTTCGGTTTGTAAGCGCCGCGCACGTGAGGCGGAGGGGGAGCTTACAGAAGAAGCTGCTCGCGCTGCAGAGCATTTTGCCTGGGCGTGCGTTGAAAACATGCAGGAGATTGCAACACCGGTAGCGGTTGACATCTCGGATGTATGGCTTGCGGGAAAATACCGTAGCCAAGTGCACGATTTCGAGGATGCGCTCATCGCGGCGGCGGCAATGCGCTGCCATGCAGATGTCCTCGTCACCAACGACGAGCGCTTCCTGCGCCACTGCCCCGTGAACGCGATGGATGCTGCCGATGCTCTTGTGTACCTGACCATGGACGATAACCTCACATCTTCTCTGATGCAGTGAGGCAACTGTACTGTCCATCGTTGAGGTGACTTTGGGTCGGATAAAAAGAATGCCCCGTTCTTTATCTACGGTCTTAAATGAGTTAAGATTGGAGTAGGCTATGGTCAAGCGCAAGGAGGTTACTGACATTCTCAGATCCGCCGGATTGAAACCGACGGGTGGTACCAACCATGAGCACTGGACAGATGGTGTTCATTTCACTCAGGTTCCACGCCACCGCGAGATTCCCAATGCGCTGTTCGAGAAGATAAAGAAGCAGGCGGGAATCAAGAAATGACGATGCCTGCATTGCGAAGGAGCGAAGACTATGTTTGTTCTTCAGGAATTCGAGTTATTCGAAAGCGAGGGATATGTCCTTGCGATTCCCTGTAACCTTGATGGTGGAACCGAGGGCGTTTCTTATGAAGATGCCGCTGCGATGGCGGCTGATTGGCTAAAAGGCATGGCAGAGCATTGGCTTATGACGGGCGCCGTGGTTCCCAAGCCAGTGTTGGGAAACGCGCCGCAGCATGGGGGAAGAATTCTGCTCGTTGGGGTTGAGGTGTCACTTACCGCCATTGACGCCGTGACTGCCACGGAAGCGGCGGCCCTTTTGGGGGTATCTCGTCCGCGTATCACGCAGTTAATATCAACTGGCGGACTTGAAGGGTATCGGCAAGGGCGCAACACCTATGTTACCAAGGCGAGCATACAGGCGCGTCTGGACGAAAGGCCAAGCCTCCGAACCCCCCATGAAAGGTTTGAGCTCTTGCAGGCGTAGCCCGGCGATACAACTCTGCCCGTCGTCAGCTCTCTTGGCAAATCCTGTAGGCATCGAGTTAGCAAGTCGACCATTCTCGTACGCGCTCGCGCATGCCTGAGATATCGAGTACGCCCTCGGCAAAGCCCTTGCGCACAAGTTCGGCGGGCAGGAACTCGTCGTACTTGTCAAAGTAGGGGACCTCGCTCGGGTAGACGAGCTCGATGGGGTCCTCAAGCGCTTCCGCCGCGTCCGCCACGGTAGCGAAGAACTCCTCTGAGTTGGCCTTCATCTTGAATTGCATGAAGTAGGGGCGGGCGACGTCCACGCCTGAGATGCCAAGGTCCTTGGCGCACTTGATTTTGATGAGGCGCTCGAGGGCGAGGAAGGCGTAGCTCCCGAGCCAGGGGATAAGGACCCAGGTGTCCCCACCCAGGTTGATGAGAGGCTCGGTTGCGGCGCCCGAGAGCTCCGCGGTGCGCCGCGCCTGCGCGAGGCGGGCGCGTGCGTTCTCCTGGAGGTAGGGATAAGTTTCGTGCGAGGCGAGGACCCGGCGCATGCGCTCGAGCACATGGGTGTGGATGTCTCCCGGGCAGTCGCCAAAGTAGGCGGGAACGCGCCCCTTGACCTGCGTGCAGTACACGAGGTGACGCTTCCAGTCGACCTCCTCGACCACCCAGCAGGCGCCCGCGATGGCGATGCGCTCGCCGGGCGGCGGCGGGTTGACGATGGTGCCGAGCTCCGCCGATTCGCAGCGCACCGTGAACTCCTCGTTCTCCTGGAACACCGCGTAGAACTTGAACGAGTTGGTGTAGCGCTCGCCCGCGAGGCCGACGATGAGGCCGCCGCCCTCGGTCTGCTCGATATGATCCGTCTCAATGAGGTGGCGCAGAAGTACGCGGAAGTCGTCCGCCGAGACCCGGTGGAAGTAGGAGAGGGTGAGCACGCGCGCGGCAAGTGCGGCCGGTGTGAGCTCGCCGGTCGATGCGAGTGTGGCCATGGTCTGGTGGTAGAGCAGGCTGTAAGGCAGGCGGTCGAGGCGCGGTGGCTCGACCCACTTCTCCTCGCGGTAGAGCTCTACGAGCGAGATTCCCTGCAAGAGTTTCCACGGGATGGTCTCCGGCATGGTGGTGCGGGGCTCGGGCTGCTCCTCGCGCATGACAAAGTGCATCTCGGGCGGGCTCCCGCGCCTGCCGGTGCGACCCATGCGCTGCAGGAAGCTCGACACGGTGAAGGGGGCATCGATCTGGAAGGCGCGCTCGAGGCGGCCGATATCGATGCCGAGCTCCAGGGTCGCGGTGGTGACCGTGGTGTCGAGACGGTCCTCGTCGCGCATGATCTCCTCGGCGGTCTCGCGGATGGCGCTGGAGAGGTTGCCGTGGTGGATGAGGAAGCGATCGGGCTCGTGCGCCGCCTCGCAGTAGGCGCGAAGCATCGTGCAGACCGCCTCGGCCTCCTCGCGGGAGTTTACGAAGACGAGGCACTTGGCGCCGCGCGTGCGTTCGAAGATGTAACCGATGCCGGGGTCCGCGTCGGCGGGCGCCCGGTCGCTTGGGGCAAGGAGGGCACTCTCCTCAACGGGCGGGATGCGGACCTCATCGTTCTCGGCGTCGCCGTGCGGGGCTTCCGCGCCCGAGCCTCCCGCTGCGCTCGGCGTGCCGGGCAGCCCGGGTACCTCGCTTGCGTCGACGCGCTCGACGGCAATGACGTCGGCCGCGATGGTGCCGTCTGGCCTGAGGTCGCTCGTCGCTGCGCACGCGTGTCCAAACTCATCCCGCGCGCGCTCCGTCGCTTGCGGGCCGGTGATGTAGAAGTGCTCCATGGAGAGGCGCCAGGTGCGGCGGGGCTCTTCGAAGCGGGGGATGACGCAGCCGCGACTCGTGCCAGAGGCAAGAAGGGCGCCCGTGCGCGCGGGGTCGCCGATGGTTGCGGAGAGCCCGATGCGGCGCGGCTCGACGCCTGCCATGCGCGAGAGCCGCTCAATGAGGCAGAGCGTCTGGCCGCCGCGGTCACCGCGCAAAAGCGAGTGCACCTCGTCGATCACCACAAAGCGCAGGTCGCCGAAGAGCCTGGGCACCGCGGCGTGCTTGTGCATGAGGAGGGCCTCGAGCGACTCGGGTGTGATCTGAAGGATGCCGCTTGGCTCCTTCATGAGTTTGCGTTTGTGCGAGGCGGCGACGTCGCCGTGCCAGTGCCAGACGGGGATGTGCGCCTCGTCGCAGAGGTCGTTCAGGCGCAGGAACTGGTCGTTGATGAGAGCCTTGAGAGGACCGATGTAGAGGGCGCCCACGCTCGCGGGCGGGTCCTCGTCAAAGAGCGTGAGGATGGGGAAGAAGGCCGCCTCCGTCTTGCCCGAGGCGGTCGACGCCGTGAGGAGGACATGGTCATCGGTATTGAAGATGGCATCTGCCGCCGCAACCTGGATGGAGCGAAGTCCCTCCCAATCGTGGTCGTAGATGAAGTCTTGGATAAACGGCGCGTACCGTTCGAAGACGCCCATGCTTCATCCTCCTCTCAAAGGCGCACGCCCGTCAAACGTCGAACGCCCTAGACAACAATGGGCGTCCGACGCCCCGGTGAGACCCCGCGCTGCGCAGGGACGCGTTGGGGTATACTCGGTACGAGCAGAAGGTTTAAAGCCCTCCTGCGGTAAGGTGATAGGCGGGGAAGCCCGCGCCGAACGGCCGTCTCCGCATAAGGCGGCTGTTCCCATTTACGCGGCTTCACCCGTCGGTTAGTGTCTTATCCGATCAGCAGAATCAGAATAATCACCAGTGCGAGCAGTATGGCTGCGGCGCACAGGAGACGAGTTAAAGCTGCGAGCATAGGATCCCTCCTTTCTCCCTGCGAGGCTCGGAGGGCACCGCCCGCTCGATACGCTATAGTATACCACAGAATAGAACTAACGTTCGCCTACGTGATAAGAACTTGTTATATTGCCGGATGCTTTAACTCTGAGTTCCTACAGCGTGAACTCGGCAAACGCCGCCGCGTCGCGTGCGGGAGAGCCTGGTGCGACCGAGGTGCCTACTGTCGGCGCCGGAGCGCCGAGTGCGCTTGCACCGGTACCTTCGCCACCGTTGGGATCGCGGTCGGTTACTGCGCTGCCGCCGACCTCGCGCAGCAGATCGTCGACGGTGAGCTTGGGGTTTTGGTAGGCGATGTCAAGCAGCTCGATGAAGTCGCGGATGACCTCGCGCGGGGTGAGGTGCGTATCCGCTCCCACGCGGCCGAACTCAATCTTGAGGAAGTCAACGAGATTCTGCTCAGTGAGGCGCGGCTCGTACCCAAAGTATCCCGCATGAATCTGCTGGAGTTTCTCGATGAGGACGAGCAGCTCCTCGTGGGTGAGCGGATGCAGGTTGATGATGGGGGCGAGCATGTCGCGCATGTCCTCGCGGGCGAAGCGGCCCTGCGTGAGGCGTGAACGGAGCGCCTCGTAGGAGAAGACGCCGCGCCGCCGGTCCTCGATGGACTGCGGCGTCCCGCCCATGATGACGCCCAGGTGGTGCGCCTTGCCCTGGAGGGTGTCGTTATACATCGTGAGGATCTTCTCGTAGTTGTACTGGCGCGTGACGGTGTTGGGAATCTTGAAGAGATTCACGAGCTCGTCGATGAGGACGAGGAGTCCCTTGTAGCCTGCGCCCACGAGGAACTGCGCAAAGAGCTTGATGTAGTCGTACCAGTCATCATCGGTGATGATCGTAGTCGTGCCGAGCTCCGTGCGCGCCTCACTCTTGGTGCGGTATTCGCCGCGCAGCCACTTGATGACGCAGCTTTTGGTCTCGTCGTCCCCCTCGAGCGATGCCGCGCGATAGCGACGGAGCATGCGCGTGAAGTCGAAGCCGTGGACGAGCTCCTCGAGGGGCGCCATCTGGGCAGCGAGGGTGTCCTCACCGGTGGCATCATCGCCCGTTGCCGCCACCCAGCGGTCGAGGACGAGTGTTAGCGCACCACCCTCGGGGCGCGTCTTGGTGGAGAGGTTGCGGATGAGTTCTCGGTACGTGGCAAGACCCTGGCCCTGTCCGCCCTGCAGGCGGCGCTCAGGGGAGAGGTCCGCGTCTGCCACGACAAAGTTCTCTCCCATGGCGTGGGTGCGGATGGTTTGCAGAAGGAAACTCTTGCCCGCGCCGTAACGGCCTACGAGGAAGCGGAACGACGCATCGCCGTCTGCGATGAGGGCGAGGTCGGTCAGAAGCGCCCGAATCTCGACCTCGCGCCCCACGGTGATGTAGGGGAGACCTATGCGCGGCACGACGCCGCCCTTGAGCGAGTTCAGGATGACGGCGGCGACGCGCTTGGGAACGCG
Source organism: uncultured Collinsella sp. (assembly GCA_949288855.1). Classification (GTDB taxonomy): domain Bacteria; phylum Actinomycetota; class Coriobacteriia; order Coriobacteriales; family Coriobacteriaceae; genus Coprousia. Next base: position 9,759 of record CASELS010000045.1, read on the forward strand.
CGGTGCAGATGCGGTATCGGTCATGATGCAATCAGCTCCCGTATGTCGTCACGGTAGTCGTCTATGATGCACGGGCCCGTGGGGCCGAATTCGATGGCGGTGTCGCCGAGCAGGTCGAAGAGTTTCTCGTTAATGGTGTCTACCAGCAGATCCTCAGACATTCCCGCGGGCATTGTCGCCGCTCCACCGTCCAGAAGGGCGGCAACGTACGCAGATTCCTCAGACGTAAGCAGTCCGTCTGATGATGCCTGTGCCGCAGTCGCTTGAGTGTGCTGACTGGAGGAGGCTGCGGGCTCGCTCTCCGCGAGTTCCGCACGAACAGGAGGCGCCAGTGGCGCCTCCTGCAGAGCAGGATTGCTCGAAGCGGAGAGGGAGCCCGCAGCCCCCTCTTCCCGCTCCTCGTCGATGAGCAGCGCTTCTCGAGTTTCTGCCGCAGCGCTGCGGATGCCCGAGAGCTTGGAGAGGTCGATGTCTATGACGCGTGGCGCGGAGGTTTCCTTCCAAGCAAGCCACGCCTCTATCTCGCGATCGATGATCTTTGCAAGATACTTGGGACATTTTGCTTCTTTGAGCTGCGGTTCGAAGGAAAGCGCCTCGCGCAGGCGGAAGTCGCAGGCCCGAGCGATCTCGCCCCAGGCTTTGCTGCGCCCTTGGCCGCCGTAGATGCGTCGGCAGGTCCAAAGACCGCGACGGCAGCGGTAGCGGTGAATGGGGTCGAGCTCGTACTCGGCGTCTGCATGAGGGTGCTCCTCAAAGAAGACGGCGGACCCGAACATGGTATAGCCCATCTCGGCCTCCTCCCCAAACGAGCTTTCCACCAAACCGTGCGTACGGTTCTTTCGATAGTAGGCGAGCATGCGGACAAAGACCGCAGACGCCACATGGCGCAGGTCGTCAGGGTGCTCGTGGAAAAGGCTCGAGGCGCTCAGACGGTAGGAGGAGTGCAGGTCAATGGCCTCAAAGAGGCGCTGCTCTGTTGTCTCATCCGGTGGCAGGGGGAGAGCGGGCGCCTGGGTGCGGCGCGCCGACTTCCCGCCACCGGTTACAGTGCTGGATGCCGCTTTCTGCGGCAAGGCGGCATCTGCGAGCGACACGTCCTCACCCAACCAATCGATAAGCGCCGGGTCAAAAGGCGCGAAGGCGCGCGCGATGGTGATGAGCTCGAGATCGAGCTTGCGGACAGGATCGTCGGACAGAAGCTCCGGGTCGAGCGCGTGGTAGATCACATAGTCATGGAGCCAGGCGCGCACGTTGCGGTCGATATCGGGGGCGAAGGCGCGAAAGCTCTCCCAGAAGGAGCGAATCTTGTGGTAGCCGTCGAGCGGGTTCTCGGCGCCGATACCGTTGATGAGTTCGTACAAGTAGACATAGGCAAACGACTTGGGTGCCTCGGCCACCTCGCCGCGGCGCACGGCGGCGCGCCAGGTGAAGTATCCCCGTAGCTGGCGGTCGCTCATGTCGTTGTAGGTGGGGTAATAGGAGGCAAAGCTCCCGTGGTAGGGGCAGTCGTCCTCGAAGTCCTCCATGAAGCGAGCCTGCCGGTAGAACAGCTCGGCCTCAGACAGCCAGCGGCCCCGCGATTCGGGCGAGCGCTCCTGCCAGCGCGAGATGCCGCGCATCTGGCGGTAACGGTCGGGCAGGTAGCTCGCCATCTGGCGGCCGGTCCGCACGATGGGCTCGTCCTTATAGACGCTCTTTGAGAAGTGGGAGCTCTGGCGTAGGCGCTCGTTAGCGTTGAGCCGTGCGATGAGCTCGTGGATATTGATGTCCGCTGCCATGTCCCACCTCCCGTTCATCCGCTACGTGGAATCTCTCTATCATACCACAGAGACAAACAGGTGTTCGTTATTGGTGCGGGATATATCGCCGGAGTGTCGGGCAGCGCTTTTACCCGCAGATCGCAACGGGTCGATCAGGCTCGTTTTTCCTGAAGGTCCCGGGCACGCTCGATGATCGTTTGGCGGAGCTCCTGAGCGCGCCGCTTGGGGAGGGGGAGCCGGGCGCCGTCTGCGAGCATGATGCTGTCGTTCTCGATACGCTCGACGTACCCGACGTTTACCACGTGCTTGCGCGAGATGCGCAAAAACTGCGAGGGCAGCAGCTCTTCGACGGCCGACAGAAGCTGGCGCACCTCGGTGGTCCCGTTGGTGAGATGCAAGACGGTGGTCTTGCCCGCGGCCTCGGCATAGATGAGCAGGCGCGGGTTCACAAAGACCGTGGTGCCGCGCGAGACGATGGTGATGCGGTCCTGAGCCTCGCCCCCGTTGCGGCCGGCGCGCAGAATCGCCTGCACGTAACGGTAGGTGCGCTCGCCCATCTCGAGGGGCCGCTCCTCGCTTTGTGCAGGCGACTGGTGTTGGGTCGAGAAGTGGGCGAGATAGATGCGCCAGACGCCGTCCTGCTTGCGCAGGCACATGCTCACCATCTGGTTCTCGGCCACGATCACCTGGCGCTCGGAGAAATCGGAATAGATGGTGAACGTGCCCACGACGGTCACGTCGTTGGGGTCGCTCGAGCGGGTGATGCTAAACTGCGCGTCGCGCACGATGAAGTCGGGGAGGTCGGCGCCTTTGCCGAGGTTTGCGCGCATGTCTTCCAGTCCCGAGAAGGTCGGGCCGCATGCGGTGACAAGCGTGCAGTCGGGCGTGGCGCAGCTAAAGAGCGGCTCATAGTCATGGCTGTAGGCACCGCGCACGATGCGGTCCACAAGCTCGATGAGCTCGGCAGACTCGGGATGGTCTACCTGCTGCACAGATGCAGCTTCTTCACCTACCGAATCCATGGTCGACGGCTCACCTCGTTTCGCGATACGTACCTTTCCACACGGCGGTGCGCCCCTTAAGCATACATGCTTTGTGAGCGAGCGGTTGAAACAACCTCAGATGAGCGTGCGCGCAAGGGCGTGCGGGCGAAGGTGACGAATCCAGTTTTAAGCCGCGTCACCTCCCGATTGGTAGGCGGTTGCAAGGTAGCGCTGCAGCTGTGCCTGCGCGGCGTAGGAGGTGAGGGAGGCCTGCGCGGCTGTTCCGCGTGCGGCTGTTGCAAGGCGCTCGGTGACCAGACGCCGCAGAGTGGGGTTGCGCAGTTCCGCACAGGTAGCGGATACGACACGAATGTTGGGAAACGCGTCCCGGTCAACCGGCATGCTTAGAGGGTCGTCGGTCACATCGAGAGCAACGTTGCTGTGGGGCCAGTACAGTGCCATGATCTCCTCCCGTCCTTGCGATGCGCCGGGCGCATCGTCTTCTCGCTCGATATGCCAAGCGTACGGACGAGGTCTTACAGATATTCGAAGGGGTCCAACCACAATCTGACCGGCCCAGCTCAGAGGCCCCGTTTGCGATTTTTAAAACGCTCGCGTCCGAGATGGGCGCGTGAAGGGGGTTCTTCCATATTGCGGACACATCCCCTGTATCTGGCACGATTCGCGGCGGCGCTTTCTTTCGGGACCGTTACGGCATTGGCTTGTTTGGGGGCGCATGCAGCGCGCCCGATACAATGGGGAGCACGCGCTTTTGTTTGGTAAAGTGCATCCTCACAGACGATGGTCCGCGCAACGCGCCAGACCGCCCCGTAGGGAGAGACGATGGCAAGAGACAACGCCCAAGCGCTCATTCATACCTTCGACGCCGAGTTTGAGGACTACGCCCATGACGAGTCGCGCAGCCGCGGCTGGGCAGAGAGCATTTCGTTCCCGACGGACGAGGACGAGGTTCGCGCCGTGTTGCGTACGCTCGCTGCCGAGGGCGTGCCCGTGACGGTCCAGGGCGCCCGAACGGGCCTCGCCGCCGGCGCCGTGCCCGCAGGCGGCCACATCATGAACCTCTCACGTATGAACCGCTATCTGGGCTTGCGCAAAGACGACGAGGGTCGCTTCTACCTGCGTGTCCAGCCGGGCGTTGTTCTGCTCGACCTGCGAAAGCACCTCTCTGCCCGCGATATCCCCGCGAGCGGATGGGATGCGGCGTCGCGCGCGGCACTGGATGCGTTTGCGCAGGCGCCCGTGCAGATGTTTCCGACCGATCCCACCGAGGCGTCCGCCTGCTTGGGCGGTATGGCTGCCTGCAACGCCTCGGGCGCGCGGAGTTATCGCTTTGGTGCCATGCGCGGCCACGTGAGCGGCTTGCGCCTTGCGCTCGCCGACGGGGACGTGCTCGCGCTTCAACGGGGCGAGGCGCGCGCCTGCGGCAGGGCATTTACGCTCACAACCGAGGGCGGTCGTACGATCGCGGCCGAGCTGCCGAGCTACCGCATGCCCGCGTGCAAGAACGCCTCGGGCTACTACGTTGCGGACGATATGGACGCCATCGACCTCATCATCGGCTCGGACGGCACCCTCGGCGTCATAACTGAGCTTGAGCTCGAGCTTATGCCCGCGCCCGCGGTCACCTGGGGAGTTAGCTGCTTTTTGCCGGAGGAGCGGCAGGCGCTCGACGCCACGTGCGCGCTGCGCGAGCGCCTCTCGTGCGCCTCGGCTATCGAGTACTTCGACCACGCCGCACTCAAGATCCTGCGCGCCCAGCGTGCGTCGGGCGCGGCGTTTGCCTCGCTTGTGGAGCCGCCTGATAAGGCGGGTTGCTGCCTGTTTGTCGAGCTCGAATGCGCCTCTGAGGACGAGGCCATGGCGGAGCTTTCGCTTGTGGGCGAGGTGCTCGCCGCGGTGGGCGGAAGCGAGCGCGATACCTGGGTTGCCCGTACCGATACCGACCGTGAGGCGCTCACGTTCTTCCGCCATGCGGTGCCCGAGAGCGTGAACATGCTCATTGACGAGCGGCGCCGGACCGATCCCGCCATCACCAAGCTCGGCAGCGACATGGCGGTGCCCAACGAGCGTCTGCACGAGGTCGTGGCGCTCTACCGCGCGACCTTGGCCGAGGCCGGGCTCGAGGCCGCCGCGTGGGGGCACATTGGCGACAACCATCTCCATGTGAACGTTTTGCCGCGCGACGGGGCCGATTACGCCGCCGGCAAGGAGCTCTTCGTCCGGTGGGCGCACGAGGTCGCCGCCATGGGCGGTGCCGTCTCGGCCGAGCACGGTGTGGGCAAGCTGAAGCGCGACTTTCTCAAGGCCATGTACGGCGAGGAGGCGCTTTGCGAGATGGCCCGCGTCAAGCGCGCGTTCGATCCTGCGGGCATGTTTGGCCGAGGAAATCTCTTTGACGAGAGCCTGCTGGAAGGGGGTGCGTGAGAGATGCATATCGTGGTCTGTGTAAAGGCGGTGCCCGCCTCGACTGAGGTCAAGATGGACCCGGTGACCAATACGATCGTGCGCGACGGCGGCGCGTCGGTGGTGAATCCGTTTGACGCGACGGCGCTCGAGGTTGCGCTCTCTCTGGCCGAGGAGCGGCGGCGCGCGGGCGAGCCGTGCCGGGTGAGCGTGCTCTCCATGGGCATCCCGGCCACCGAGGCGCTCCTGCGCGACTGCCTTGCCCGCGGGGCGGATGGGGCGCTCCTTCTATCTGACCGGGCGTTTGCGGGTGCGGATACCCTTGCCACCACCTATGCCTTGAGCTGCGGCATCGCCCATCTGGTGAAACAGTGGGGAGAGCCCGATCTGGTGCTCTGCGGCAAGATGGCCGTTGACGGCGACACCGCGCAGATCGGGCCTGAACTTGCCGCCACCCTTGGCGCGACGTGCGCGACCGATGTGCGCGAGGTTCTCACCTGCGGCGCGGGCGCCATAGCGGTGCGCGCCGCGGTGGATGGGGGCACGGCCGCGCTCGAGCTTCCGCTGCCGGCGGTCCTTACG